>JAFSHN010000029.1 GCA_017440275.1 Bacillota bacterium
GATGGACGTAGCTCTGGTGTACCAGTTGTTCTGCCAAGGGCACCGCTGGGTAGCTACCTACGGACGGGATAAGCGCTGAAAGCATCTAAGTGCGAAGCCCCCCACAAGAATAGATTTCCTCCTTTTTAGGTAAGACCCGTGAGAGACTATCACGTTGATAGGTCGGAGGTGTAAGTGTAGTAATACATTCAGCTGACCGATACTAATAGGTCGAACGCTTGACCAATGGTTTTAGAAAGTACGCTTTGGTACTCATTCAGTTTAATTAGGTTCACGAAGGATTTTCGCTTAAGAGCAAGGCATGCGAGAGAGTGATGAGGGAGTGTACTGATGTACTCGACCGAAGAGCGAAGGAGCAATAACGCAGCTATTAAGTGAAAAGACAAGTGAGATCCGGTGACTATAGCGGAGAGGATACACCTGTTCCCATCTCGAACACAGAAGTTAAGCTCTCTAGCGCCGATGATACTTGGTGGGAAGCTGCCTGGGAAAGTAGGACGTCGCCGGTTTTTTATTGCAGCAGATAAAATATATTAAAGAAGCTTGTGCTCTCGCACGGCTTTTTTAATTTTTTGGAAAAACCCGCGAACGTCTCTACTTTCCGGAAAGGAAGCTTTTCTTTTGATTGTAACGGCAGCGCCGCAAGGAGGAAAAGCTTGAAACTCGCAAGTGCCTTAGGCGGGCTCGTTAAATGGACGTCGCCGTTTTTTTATACCTACAAAGGTGTAAAGCATTGCAGCAGATAAAATATATTAAAGAAGCTAGTGCAAATGCACAGCTTTTTTAATTTTTTGTAGTCCATCAAAGGACTTTTTTTATTGGCTGAAATGTGCTATAATATATCAGTTGTATAGCAAAAGAAAGGAGATTTTATAATGACATTGATTAAGATTATGTTTGTGGCTGTTATTTGTACTCCTATTTTTGCTTTAGGTTGTTTTCTTATAACTAAAATAGCTGATCAAATTGGCAAAAGATAGGAGTCAGATATGGGCAAGGGCTTATTCATCTCGATTGAGGGACCTGATGGTTCCGGCAAATCTACTCAGATAGAAAATATTAAGCGTTTTTTTGCTGAAAAAAATATGGAAATTGTTTTTACAAGGGAGCCGGGTGGTACTGCTATCGGGGAGAAAATCAGAGAATTGATTCTTGATAGAACCTACACTGAGATGGACTCTATGACGGAAACTTTGCTTTATGCGGCTGCCAGAGCTCAGCATGTGGCCCAGGTTATTCGTCCTGCTATCGAAGCGGGCAAAATTGTCATTTGCGACCGTTTTGTTGACTCAAGCATTGCCTATCAGGGATATGGCCGCAAACTGGGAAGCTCCGTAGAGGAGATTAACAAGTTTGCAGTTGACGGATGTATGCCGGATGTGACTTTTTTAATGAAACTTGATCCGAGAGTAGGAAGAGGTCGCATTGACGAAAAGGTTCAGGATCGTCTCGAAATGGAAAAGGATGCTTTTCATCTGGCTGTTTTTGAAGGATATCTGGAACTTGAAAAGCAGTATCCGGACAGAATCTTGGGCATTGATGCGTCCAGAACTATTGATCAGATTAAATTAGATATTTATGAAAAATTGGAGGCTCTGCTGAAGGATGGCGCTGACGAGGCTTAACTCTAACAAAAAAATAGCGGAACGAATCAGTAGTGCCATTGTGGCAGGCAATGTTTTGCATGCCTACATCATTGAGGCAGATTCATGCGTGGACAAATTGGCTTTTGCACTGGAGTTTTGCAAGGCTTTGATGTGCACCGAAAAAATCGGAGACGGCTGCGACGGTTGCATAAATTGCAGAAAGATCGACCACGGCAATTATGAGGACCTTTATGTAGTTGAGGCCGATGGTATGTCTGTAAAAGACGATCAAATCTCCAAACTTCAGGAAGATTTAAAGAAAAAGCCTATGGGCTCGAGAAATCTGGCCATAATAAAAGATGCGGACACTACGACTGTGCGCGCTCAGAACAGACTTTTAAAAACTTTGGAAGAACCTTTTCCGGGGACAGTTATAATATTGCTGTCGGAAAACAGAGAAAACTTACTGGACACAATCAAGTCCAGATGTGTAATTTACAGATTAGAAGATGTTGAGGCGGGAAGCTTCAACCAGGAAAGTGCTGAGGCTGTCTTCTCGGCACTTGAAGAAGGCAAGAATTTTCATGAAATCAAAGGAATCTTGTCGACTTATCTCAAATCCAGAGAGGATGCCTTTGCATTGCTTGACGGACTTGAGAGAATTTACGAAGGATTTTTGCTGGGAACCGACTCTCGCAGAAAACTTCACAGAAAAGAGGAAATCATAAGATGTATTGAACTCATAGAAGAGGCAAGACGTGATTTGATTGCCAAGGTGAATTATCAATACGCTGTTAAAAATTTAGTTTTAAAAATCGGAGGATAATATGGTAAAAGTAGCTGGCGTTAGATTTAAAACCGCCGGAAAGGTATATTATTTCGACCCCGCTGACGTAGACGTGAAGATGGGGGACAATGTAATTGTTGAGACTGCCAGAGGGATGGAGTACGGAACGGTTACAATGGATGTGGCTGAGGTTTCCGAAAAGGACATCGTTGCACCGCTGAAAAAAATTGTCAGAATTGCCAACGAAAAGGACAGAAAGCAGCACATCGAAAACGTAAAGAAAAAAGAAAGAGCCATGGCTCTTTGTCAGGAAAAGGTTGATAAGCACGGCTTAGTTATGAAGCTCATCGATGTGGAATACACTTTTGATAACAGCAAAATCGTGTTCTACTTCACCGCAGACGGAAGAGTTGACTTCCGTGAACTGGTAAAAGATCTGGCCGGCGTATTCAAGATGCGTATTGAACTGAGACAGATCGGTGTCAGGGATGAAGCAAAGATGCTGGGTGGCATCGGAAGCTGCGGCAGATCACTGTGCTGCCATAGCTGGCTTGCAGACTTTGAGCCTGTGTCAATCAAGATGGCCAAGGTGCAGAATCTGTCTCTCAACCCTACAAAGATTTCAGGTATCTGCGGAAGACTTATGTGCTGTCTGAAGTATGAAAACGACATCTACATGGAGCTTCGTAAGGGTATGCCTGATGTGGGTGAAAAGATTAAGACTCCTGATGGTCTTGCAAAGGTAATCGAAACCAACATTCTTGAAAATCTCATCAAGGCAAGACTTTACACTGACGATAAGCCTCGCGCAAAGAAGGGCGAGGAACAGGCAGAAGAAGCAGAAGAAAAGCTGTCTGCAGATATTTACACATACAAGAAACAGGATATTAAGAGATTCGAAAAACGCAAAGAAAACAAACATACTAACATTTTCGAAGGCGTTGACGAAAAGACTATGAGAGAAATCGAAGAACTGATTAAAGACTGATGATTGATGATATGAAGAACTGTTTTGTGGAAGAAGGAGAAAGAATAGACGACATCGGCTTCGGTGACCTGAAACTCATTCAAAAGCCTGAGGAATTTTGCTACGGTGTGGATGCAGTTATTCTCGCAGATTTTGCAGCTCGCCACAAAAAAGGCCCTGCAAAGACCATAGTTGACCTGGGTACCGGCACCGGCGTGATTCCGTTGATCTTGTCCCACAAGACAGATGCTGAGACCATAGTAGGTGTGGAACTGCAGGAAGCTTCCTGGAAAAGGGCCTGCAGGAACAGTGAAATGAATAACCTCACCGAGAGAGTATCCTTTATCAATGGCGACGTAAGTCACGTGTTGGAGTGGGGAGATAATCTCAAAGGACTTGCTGATGTGGTTGTGTGTAATCCGCCATATTTTATCAGAGGCGGCGGCCTGATCAATGATGCGTCGGCTAAAACCATCGCGCGCCATGAAACCACAGCAGGGCTCAAGGAATTCCTGGAATGCGCCAAGTACTTGCTGCGTAACAAAGGGGACTTGTTTATGGTTCACCGCCCTTCAAGACTGGCAGATTTGTGCTGCTACGGCAGAGAACTGGGTCTGGAACCAAAAGAGATGAGATTCGTCAGTCCCAACAGGGACAGCGCCCCTAATATATTGCTGATTCACTTCATAAAAGGAGGCGGCAAGGAACTGCGCTTCCTCGACCCTCTTTATGTCTATGAAGTGGATGGCGGATATACTGAAGAGTTGCTGAAAGCCTACAAATAATCAAATAAAACGACAGATTATGATAGAGACTATAATACCTGTTATGTAACCTATGAGGCCGCCTTTAAAGGCGTGCCTCATTTCTTTTACCCGGGTGACGCCGAAGTAAAGGGCGAGAACATAGATTATGGTTTCGCAGCCTCCGGCCATGACACATGCAACTCGGCCGGCGTAGGAGTCCGGACCGACGGCAGCCAAGGTGTCTTGGAGGATAATAAGGGAACCACTTCCTGAAATGGCTCGCAGAAACATCAGAGGCAGCAGTTCTTCGGGGATTTGCAACAAACCGAGAAGCGGCGAAAAAATCTTATCCACCAGATTTAATATTCCGCAAGAAGTGAGGGCGTTGACCGCCAGAAAAATTCCAATCAAAAAAGGCAGAATTTCAAGAGCCGTTTTGAGACCTTTTTGAGCGCCTGCGATGAAATAGTCGTATATGGGAGCACCTTTGGCGAGACCGTAAATGATTATAATTGCACCCATAATGGGAATAAAGCCCGCTGAGAAAGCGGAAAAAATTGGGGACAATTAACTACTCCTTTCCAGAATTCTGCAAGCAACAAGCGACACCAGAATTGTTACGGCAGCTGTAATTATAGAGGGAACTACAATGGAGTAGGGGTCGCCGGAGCCCAGAAGCTGACGGATTTGAACGATTACTACGGGGAACAGGGGCGCAATGGCCATGTTGACCACAGCAAAGGTACACATATCATTGCTGGCTCTGGGGCGGTGCTTGTTTTGTACATCTAACTTTTCCATGGTGCGTAAAGCAAAAACGGTGGAACTGTTTCCGGCACCGAAAAGATTGGCCATAAAACTCATGATAATTGAAGAAAGAATTTCCGAATCGTGTTGCTGGGGAAATAATAGCTTGGTAAAAGGTAATAATAATTTTGAAAGTGAATTTATTAGGCCTGTCTTTTCGGCGATTTCCATAAGGCCGCTCCACATGGCCATAATCCCGGCAAGGCCTAAGATGAATTGGACCGCCGAGCCGGAAGAATTAATCATAGCGTCGTTGAGGGTCTGAAGATTTCCCGTGCATAAAGAAAATACAAATGCGGAGATAAAAATGAATCCCCAGATTTTGTTCATCATAGCAAGCTCCTTTCTTTATAAAAGGTATGATTAGAATTAAAAAAAATGTTGGAGAATTTTCCATTTTGAGTTATAATATATTGGGTATGCCATGCTAAGGAGGTATTATTATGACAGTAACAGTTACATTACAAGGTGTATTGCTTACAACTATTGCAGTACTTGTTATCGTATTGTTAATATACTTGATTCTGATGCTCAAGAAACTTATGGTTACTTTAGCAAAAGTGGATACAATTCTTGACGATGCCAAAGTGGTTTCCGAGACTGCTTCTGACAAAGCACAAAAACTGGATGGAATTGTAGATGGAATCAGTTCTTCTGTAGGAACCGTTGTTAATTCTATTAAAGGCAACCAGAATGTGGTTTCTGCAGCAACCAGTATGGTAAATGCGGCAAGCAGTTTGGCAGGTGTTGTAAAGAAACCGGCTAAAAAACTTAAGAAAAAGAAATAGCATAGAGAGCAAAAGGAGGACTTAGAAATGAAAGCAACAGGAATTGTCAGACCGGTAGATCCATTAGGAAGAGTAGTTATTCCGGTGGAACTGAGAAGAAATTTGGGGATTAAAACAGATGACTCTCTGGAAGTATTTGTAGATGGCGAATAC
>JAFSHN010000030.1 GCA_017440275.1 Bacillota bacterium
TTCCGGTTTCGACCCTGTAAGAAGAGAAATCGCAAGAGTAGCATTAGAAAAGCTGATTGTTGACGGAAGAATCCATCCGGCAAGAATCGAAGAAATGGTAGAAAAGGCTGAAAGAGAAGTCAATGCTATCATCAAAGAAGAAGGTGAACAAGCTACCTTCGAAGTTGGAATTCACAACCTTCACCCAGAACTGGTTAAGCTTCTTGGAAGACTTAAGTACAGAACTTCCTACGGACAGAATGTGCTGAAGCACTCTGTAGAAGTTGCTCACCTGGCAGGACTGATGGCAGGCGAATTAGGTCTGGATATCAAGCTGGCTAAGAGAGCAGGTCTGCTGCACGATATTGGTAAGGCACTCGACCACGAAGTTGAAGGTACTCACGTAGATATCGGTATTGATGTACTTCGCAAGTACAAAGAATCCGAAGCTGTTATCAACGGTATGGCAGCTCACCACGGTGACTACGAACCAAAGAGCATGGAAGCAGTTTTAATCGCTGCAGCCGACGCTCTTTCCGCAGCAAGACCGGGTGCAAGAAGAGAAACTCTGGATGCATATATCAAGAGACTTGAAAAACTTGAAGAAATTGCAAATACTACACCTGGAGTTGAAAAATCCTTTGCTATTCAGGCAGGCCGTGAAATCAGAATCATCGCTAAACCTGAAGATGTTAATGACGAAGAAATCGTTTTCCTGGCGCGAGAAATCTCCAAGAAAATCGAATCCGAACTGGAATATCCGGGACAGATTAAAGTTAATGTCGTTAGAGAGACAAGAGCAATCGATTACGCAAAATAAAAGAATTTGCTGAGGAGCTCCTTTGAAAAAAGGAGTTCCTTTTTTAAGGTTTAGCCTATGGAGGATTTAATGGGACAGACTTTGAACGATTTTGACAGCAAGTATTTTAACAGACAAATGATTAAAATCACTATTCCCGTAATGCTGCAGCAGATGGTAAGCGTATGCCTCAATCTGGTGGACACTATTATGGTAGGGAAAATAAGTGAAGATGCGTTGGCGGCGGTAGGTGCGGCCAACCAGATATATTATATTTACAGCGTTGTTGCTTATGGTATCTTCAGCGGTGCTGCTGTATATGCAGTGCAGTTCTGGGGAATCAGGGATTTAGTTAAACTTCGCAAAATCCTGGGCATTGACTATATGGTCTGCATAGCAGTAACGGTGCCTACTATTATGCTGGCACTTTTCTTCGGACCTCAGCTTATAGACTTGTTTACAGAGTCTCAGGCTGTAATAAATTATGGAGTTGACTATCTAAGCATAGCTTGCTTTTCGTACTTGTTCAGCGGATTATCCTTTGTTATAACATATAATTCAAGGTCTGTGGCCATACTCAAGGTACCGACCACCATCAGCTGTATTGCGGTGGCACTGAATATTGTGCTGAATTATGTACTGATTTACGGTAAATTTGGATTTCCTGAAATGGGAGTACGTGGTGCAGCTACAGCTACACTCATTGCTAGATTCTGCGAAATGGCAGCGATGCTTTCGTACATTTATATTTTTTCCAAGGAACATCCGCTTAAGGCGAAACTTTCCGAAATGATAACAGTTGAAAAAGAACTCTTTATCAACGTAATGAAAACCGCATGGCCGGTAATCTGTAATGAAGGCCTTTGGGCAGTTTCAAATGCTATAGTCTTTGCAATTTACGGAGTTATCAGTGCAGCGGCTCTTGCAATCGTTCAGATTGCTCAGACAGTTACAGAAGTGTTCCAGACTTTATATACAGGTATGGGCAATGCATCTACGGTGCTTATAGGGCAGGCTTTGGGACAAGGAAACAAAGATTTGGCATATACATATGCTATCAAAGTCTTTAAACTGACCTTTTACTTCAATCTGGTAACTATGTCACTTTTAGCAATATCCATAGTACCTATGGCAAAAATCTATGACTTTAATCCGGAGACAACGGATTTATTGATAAAATCCCTGCTGGTGTTCACAGTGGCACAGCTGCCTAAAATGTTCGTATATGTGCAGGTTTGTGGTATTCTCAGAGCAGGTGGCGATACTATGTATTGCCTGGTTCTTGAAGTTATATTTAACTTCTGTATGCAGGTTGCGCTTGCTTACCTGGCTGTAATTGTATTGGACTTACCGCTTCAGTGGGCTATTGCAGTTGTAATGCTGGCAGAAGTAAGTAAAGCAATTGTGTGCTTCTACCGTGTAGTAAGCAGAAAATGGATGAATGTATTTACGGGAAGATAAAAATGTTTGTATATTTAGATAACAGTGCGACAACTAAACCATATAATGAGACCGTAGAGGTGATGACAAAGGTTTTGACTGAAGACTTCGGCAACCCGTCTTCTTTACATACCCTCGGCATAGCTGCCGAAAAATATGTAAGAGGTGCACGTAAGACTTTTGCTCAGAGTCTTGGCGCAAGTGAAGAAGAAGTGTATTTCACATCCTGCGGAACGGAGTCTGATAATACGGCTCTTATGGGTGTAGCTCAGGCCAGACGCCGCAGCGGAAACAAAATAATAACAACAGCAGTTGAACACCCTGCAATACTGGAACCGGCTAAAAGACTTGAATCTATGGGTTTTGAAGTGGAATATATCGGTGTGGATAAACAATGTCACCTGGATATGGAACAACTCAAATCGGCTATTACCGATGATACTGTTTTAATATCCGTAATGGCTGTAAATAACGAAACAGGAACAATAATGCCTGTTGAAGAAATCGTTAAGCTGAGAGATTCGCTTAATAAGAATGCACTTATTCACACTGACGCAGTTCAGGCATATGGTAAAATTCCAATGGATCTGAGAGGTGGCTTCAAAGGAGTGGATTTGTTGTCAGTCAGCGGTCACAAAATACATGGACCAAAGGGCATCGGCGGTCTCTATATAAAGAAGGGCCTTAACGTGACACCGTTTATAATCGGCGGTGGTCAGGAAAAGCATTTCCGTTCAGGGACAGAAAATACTGCGGGAATCGCAGGATTCGGCAAAGCCATTGAAATTTCAAACAATAATTTTGAACATCGTATAAAGGCGATGAGTGAAGCAAAAGATTTTTTAGCCAACGGACTTAAAGCTGAACTGAAGGATATTATATTTAATACACCTGAAGATTCTGCCGTTTCTGTGCTTAATGTTTCCTTTATGGGAACGAGAGGAGAAGTGCTGCTGCATACACTTGAGCAGGACGGAATCTTCATTTCAACAGGCTCCGCGTGTTCTTCCAACAAGAAAGGACAGAGCCACGTACTTGGTGCGATGGGACTAAAACCTAAAGAAATCGAAGGCGCAATCCGTTTCAGTTTCAGTGAGTTTAATACTATAGAAGAAATGGAATATGTTCTCGAAAAAGTAAAAAAAGCTGTGACCAGATTCAGAAAACTGGGAAGCTTCAGATAAAAGGAGAAGAAAATGAACGAACAGAATATCCTCATCGTAAGATGCGGTGAAGTTGCTCTCAAAGGAATGAACAAGCCTTATTTTGAAAAGATGCTGCAGGATAGAATCCGCCGCAATCTTAAAGACTTTAAGGGTGTTGACGTAAAGCGCCAGGAAGGTCTGATTTTCGTAAGAGCAGATAAAGAATTAGATATAGACACAATCATCAAGCAGACTGCTAAGGTTTTCGGGGTAGCTTCAATCAGCAAGGCGGTAGAAGCTGAATCTGAATTGAATTCAATCGGTGCAGCTGCAGTAGAATATATGAATGGGCTTATTGAAAAGCGCGGTGTTAAGACTTTTAAGGTCGAAGGAAAGCGTGCTGACAAAACTTTCCCGGTAAAGTCTCCTGAAATCGGCAGAATCATAGGTGCAAAAGTACTGGTAGGCTGCAAGGTGCTCAAGGTAGACGTGCACAATCCTGACGTACTCCTTCATGTAGATGTGCGTTCCGACAGAACATATATATATGAAGGCAAGGTTGCAGGCTTCGGCGGACTGCCTCTGGGAACTAACGGCAAGGGTCTTGTACTTCTGTCAGGCGGTATCGACAGCCCTGTAGCTGCATGGATGATGGCAAAACGAGGTATGATGATTGAAGCGATGCATTTCCACTCATACCCATACACAAGCCCTCGTGCTCAGGAAAAGGTAGAAGATTTGGCACGTATTTTAGCTGAATACTGCGGTCGCTTCAAAATGCACGTTATCAACCTGCTCCCTATTCAGGAGGCAATCGTTGAAAACTGTCCTGAAGAAGAAACGACAATTTTAGTTCGTCGTTTTATGATGAGAATTGCAGAAAGAATCGCAAAGGATAACGACTGTATGATGCTCATCACAGGTGAAAATTTAGGACAGGTAGCAAGTCAGACAGCAGAATCTCTTGTCGTAACCGATGCATCTGTTTCTATGCCGGTAATGAGACCGCTTATAGCAATGGATAAGGTAGACATTATGGACAAAGCTCAGGAAATCGGAACTTATGAAACTTCAATTCTTCCTTACGAAGATTGCTGCACAGTGTTCCTTCCTAAGCATCCTACAACAAAGCCTCGCCTCGAAAAGATTCTTGAATCTGAAAGCAAGCTGGACTGCGAAGCCTTAATAGAAGCGGCTGTTGCGTCTCAGGAAATCGTAAATATAAGAGTGGAATAATAATCAAAAATACGGTGAAAAAATTCGCCGTATTTTTTTATTTTTGTGTTGACAAATAAGAAAAGACATAGTAATATAACATCAAGAATAGGAATTATTCCTAAAATAAAGGAGGGTGATGAACATGACCAAGCAGAGAAAACTGGTCCTCGATATTGTTGAGAACTCTTGCAATCACCTGACAGCAGAAGAAGTTTTCTTCAAGGCTAAAGAGGAAATGCCTAACATAGCACTTGGAACCGTTTACAGAAATCTGAATATTCTTGTAGACGAGGGGCTTTTGAGAAGACTTACTATAGCAGGTCACCCTGATAGATTCGATAATACAAGAATTGAGCACGAACACTTGATATGTAAAAACTGTGGCAAGCTCAGTGACTTCAGAATTGAAGGAATCAAAGAGAAACTCAAAGAAGCTTCTCAGGAGAATGTTCAAAGTTATGAACTTAATGCGTATTATATATGCGAAGACTGTTGTAATCAGGAGGTAATGTAATGGGTGCAAACGCAATGTTCAACATAAGCTATGGGCTTTATGTACTGACAGCGAAGGATGTCGAAAAGGATAATGGTTGTATCGTCAATACTCTGCAGCAGGTAACAACAACACCTAATGCGGTTTCAGTAACAGTAAACAAGCAGAATCATACTCACGATATGATTTTAAAGACCGGTAAGTTTACAGTGTCCCTTTTATCAACAGATGCGGACTTCGAAATTTTCAAGCACTTTGGTTTCCAAAGCGGCAGAGATGTTGACAAGTTTGCAGACTTTGAAAAGGCGGCAAGAGGACAGAATGGTCTTTACTATATTACCGAAGTGACAAACGCGTATATATCTGCAGATGTGTTCCAGACTGTAGACCTTGGAACTCACACAATGTTTCTGGCGTATGTGACAGATATGGATGTACTTTCTGAGGCACCATCGCTAACTTACGCATATTACCATCAGCATGTTAAACCTAAGCCTGAAGCACCTAAGAAGAGCGGTTACCGCTGCAAGATTTGCGGATATGTATACGAAGGCGAACCATTGCCTGAAGATTTTATCTGTCCGTGGTGTAAACATGGTGCAGAAGACTTTGAAAAAATTGAAATTTAATGTTATAATATAAACACAATTTCTAATTAAATAAAAAAAGAGAGAGTATTTAGGAGGAATTTAAAAATGAAAGAATTAAAAGGAACTAAGACAGAACAGAACTTATGGGCAGCATTCGCAGGCGAATCACAGGCTAGAAACAAGTACACTTACTTTGCAAGTGTAGCAAAGAAGGAAGGCTACGAACAGATCGCAGCTATTTTCCAGAAGACTGCTGATAATGAAAAAGAACATGCTAAGCTGTGGTTCAAGGCTCTTGGTGAATTAGGAGATACAGCACAGAACCTGCTGCACGCTGCAGAAGGCGAAAACTACGAATGGACTGATATGTATGCAACATTTGCAAAGGAAGCTAAGGAAGAAGGCTTCGACGCATTAGCATTCCAGTTCGCTGAAGTTGCTAAGATTGAAAAGGCTCACGAAGAAAGATATAGAGCTCTTCTGAACAACGTAGAAATGCAGAAAGTATTTGAAAAGGCTGAAGAAACTATGTGGGAATGCAGAAACTGCGGTCACTTAGTAATCGGCAAGAAGGCTCCTGAAGTATGCCCAGTATGCGTACATCCACAGAGCTTCTTCGAAGTAAGAAAAGAAAACTACTAAATACAGCATACATAGGAAAGATGCCCATGCAAAGGGCATCTTTTTTATTGTCATTTGACACCGCTTATGTTGACAATAGACCTTCTATCGTTGTAAACTAAAATGGATTATTGTCAAAGGAGAAAAGGCAAAATGAAATATGAAAGTACAAGAGGAAGCAAGAATTTACAGTCAAGTACAGCGGCTATCATCAGAGGCATCGCTGAAGATAAGGGGCTTTATGTACCTGCAGAGATTCCTGCACTTCCATTAACAGTAGAAGAGATGAAAGGAATGAGCTATCAGCAGATTGCATTCGAAGTACTCCATTCCTATTTTGACGAATATACAGACGAAGAGATGGCGGCTTGCGTAAACGGCGCTTATGACAGCAAGTTTACTGCAGAAGAAGTTGCGCCTATCGTCAAGGCCGGAGATGCATGGTTCCTGGAACTCTATCACGGCAAAACCGCAGCATTCAAGGATATGGCACTTTCAATATTGCCATACCTTATGACAACTGCATGTAAGAAGGAAGGCGAAGAAAACAAAATCTGTATTCTCACAGCAACTTCTGGTGACACAGGTAAAGCTGCTCTTGAAGGATTCGCAGATGTACCGGGCACAGAAATCATCGTTTTCTATCCTCAAAACGGTGTGAGCCAGGTTCAGGAACGCCAGATGGTTTCTCAGGTTGGTGAAAACACTCACGTCTATGCCATTAAGGGTAACTTCGACGATGCCCAGACCGGCGTTAAGAGAATTTTTGCCGACAACGAAATGGCGGCAAAATTAGCGGAAAGAGGCATCAAACTCAGCTCTGCCAACTCCATCAATATCGGCCGTCTCGTACCTCAGGTTGCATACTATGTTTACAGCTACGTTAAACTGGTTGAATCCGGTGATCTAAAGAACGGTGAGCCTATGAACGTAGTAGTTCCTACAGGAAACTTTGGTAATATTCTGGCGGCTTATCTTGCCGGAAAGATGGGGATCCCAATGGGCAAATTTATCTGCGCTTCCAACGAAAACAAAGTTCTGACAGACTTTATCAAGACAGGCGTTTACGATGCGAGAAGAGATTTCCACCTGACCAATTCACCTTCAATGGATATTCTTATCTCCAGTAATCTGGAAAGATTGATTTATCTGTTAGCAGGTCGTGACGGCGAAGCTGTTTCCGGCTGGATGGCATCTCTCGACGGTGAAAAGGTTTACGAAGTAACAGATTCCGTTAAAGAAGGACTCAAGGACTTCTACGGCGGTTTCTGCACTGAAGCTGAAACACTTGAAACAATTCAGGCTATGTGGAAAGATAATGCATATCTGATGGATACTCACACAGCCGTTGCATACAAAGTTTACAAAGACTATGTAGCTGAAACAGGCGATAAAACGCCTACTGTAATTGCATCAACTGCATCAGCATATAAGTTCGCTGAAGCCGTTGCTAAGGCAATCGGCCTTGATGAAGGCAAAGTACGTGTTTTAGCAGGTGCTGCAGGCGAGGCTACAGGCTTTGACTATGTTAAAGCACTTGAAGCAGAAACAAAGGTGGCAGTACCTTACGGCCTTGCAGATCTGGAAGAAAGACCTGTTCTCCACACAGGAGTTTGTGCTGCAGACGCTATGGACGGTGCAGTATTGGAGGCACTTAAATAATGTTTACAAAAATCCCTTGCGCAGGCGAAAGCACAGCTTTCGCCTGTCAGTGTTTACCAAACGGATATGACCTCTATGAACGTATTGATTTAACAAAAGATAAGAAAACTTTCAACGCTATTATGATTTGGTCCGTGGCAGCACTGGTTGTGATGATTGCAGCAGGGCTGCCGGAACATTCATTTCTGGCGGCTTTTGATATGCCAACAGAAAAAGTACTGATTTGTGTTGCTGCTATGGCAATCGGTCTTCTGGCTTACATCCTGCTTCATGAAGCGGTTCACGGAGTTTTCATCTGGTTTTTCACCGGTTCAAAACCCAGCTTCGGCTTCGACTTAAAAAGCGGTATGGCTTATGCCGGCAGTACATGGTTTTTCAAAAAGTGGCCTTATATTGTAATAGCTCTGGCTCCTGTTGTAATTTGGGGCATTGTACTTGCTGTTTTGTGCAGCAAAGCCGAAGAATGTTACTTCTGGTACATCTATGCTATTCAGATAATGAATATAACAGGCGCCGCAGGGGACCTATATGTGACCTATATGGTAAGCCGTATGCCGAGTGAAGTCCTGGCTACTGACAGTGGAACGGCTATGAACTTTTATATGAAAAAATAATGAATATTCTGCAAAAAACACTTGCAAAATGTAATAATATATGGTAAATTATTTTAGGTGTTAACGAATTGCTTAACACGCCATATGGAGGATTGACCGAGTGGCTAAGGAGCTTGATTGGAAATCAAGTAAGGTGTAACAGCCCCGTGGGTTCGAGTCCCATGTCCTCCGCCATAAAAACAAAGAGCTACCCAATCGGGTGGCTCTTTTGTTTTTTGTTGATGAAACTTGCGGGACTTCGATTCGTGAGAGCAGAGGCAGGATATTTTCCCTACTTAATATTTGAAATCGTTGTTTCAGTAGGTACGCTTCCCTACTGAAGTTATCGGAATCAGAAGTTGGTAGGTAAATTTGAGGGTTCAAGAGCATATTTTTGCCTACTAACTAAAACTAAGTTGGTTGTGAGTAGGGAAATTTGCTCTTGAAAGGGCTTTTGTTACTAGGAGAGAGACAAATTTTACCTACCGTCGCGGCATATAGTGCAGTTTGGTAGGTAGTACTACCTACTACAATTGCGAAAAAGGGTTAAAGTAGGGAAACCATACATAACAACAATAATAATCCAACTATAAGTTATAAATAAGGATGATTGCGATAAATCCGCAGCATCTTTGCACGTTTTTGTGGATTAGAAACGCAGGGACAGGCAAGTTAAGCTGCCGTCGATTTTTCTGAATTCGTTGGTGTCCATAACTTTTACAGGGTAGCCCAGATCTTCGATGATTTTCTGAGTTTTTGGGTTGCCCATAGGTACGAGAACTGTACCGTTGATGTTCATGCTGTTGATGGCATAAAGTTCGTCTGCATCAACCACGAAGCGGTTGAAGTCTTTGAAAGCTTCCTTTTCGTTCATAACTGCGGAAACCAGCATATTGTTGTTTTCCAGATAGATAACGAAGTCTTTCAGGTGCAGACCTTCAGTTACAGGAACTGTAGTTGTTTCATAACCGAATTTAGAAACGATATCGGCAAACTGTTTTGCGCCTTCTTCGTTTGTACGGTCGGAAAGTCCAACGTAGAAATGCTTGTCAACCAGCATTACGTCGCCGCCTTCCATTGTGCCCGGTGCTTCGATGAAGAAAATCTGAGAATCATCGTAGAACTTCTTGATTGTCTTGATGATTTCGTGCTTTTCACCGTTTCTGGAATCTGTTGCAGGGTTAGTGATGACAGCGCATTCAGCCATAACTACTGCAGGGTCTTCAACGAAGCAGGAGTCAGGGTATCTTTCGTCGCCTTCCAGGTCTGTTACTTCAAGTCCCAGTTCTCTGAGTGTTGCAACATACTCATCGTGCTGGCGGATTGCAGCATCGTAATCAGGTGTGCCTTCACCGAACATGGAAGTTGTGATACCGTCAATCAGTGCTCTGCAAGGTTTTTTGGTAATCGCTTTTGTAAACATAAGATGTCCTCCTTGGATTCAATATAACTTTATCTCTTTTGATAAACATCCGCTACTTGGTCGTAGCAGCTTTTTAAAACATATTTATTGTTCAGGCCTTTGACGCCGGTAGTTTTGTTCACTATGAAACGGTCCAGTTTTGTCATATATTCATCTGCTGTAATTGTACCATCGGCTACCATAGTCAGACCTTTTTCCCAGCTGGCGGTCAGTTCCGGATTTAAAAGGGCAGTGATGGAATTGTCCACCACATCAAAAATCATTTCGCCAAGCAAGGTAGGTGTAATAATCTGAGTTTTTTTGTTAAGTGACAGATAGTTGATATTAAAAAGTTTCTTTAAAATTTCGGCGCGTGTGGCACTGGTGCCAATGCCGCTTCCTTTAATTTGAGAACGCAGCTCTTCGTCCTCAATCAGTTGACCTGCATTTTCCATTGCCAGAATCATAGAGCCGGAATTATATCGTTTAGGCGGAGACGTTTCTCCTTCTTTGATTGTCAGTTCCTTAACCGGAAGGACGGCCCCCTTTTTTAGGCTTTGAACCCATTCGAAAAATTCTTTGTCAGCCTCCGCATCTTCTTCTGCGTCGTCACTCTTTTGCGAAGGAACGCCGACTACTTTCAAATAGCCTTCTTCAGCAAGAACTTTAAAGCTTGAGAAGAACTGTTCCTCTTTGATTCCTGTGGTTATGGCAACCTTTTGAAAGACTGCCGGCGGATAAAAAATACTGAGGAAGCGTTTTACAATAAGGTCGTAGACGCCTTTTGCCGTTGGATTCATGGAATCGAGATTACTGAAGCCTTCGCCTGTAGGAATGATTGCATAGTGGTCTTCGATTTGCTTATCGTTGACATATCGGCTTTTGGCGATGGACTTGTGAGTTGCAGCAGCAGAGATTTCTTGTAAAAATTCCTTTGCCGCAGGGTATTTGTTGAGCCCGGCAAGATTTTTTCCAATGACTTTGGCAACAGCAGTAGAAAGCACGCGGGCATTAGTTCTCGGATATGTTATGAGCTTGCTTTCATAAAGCGTTTGCGCAATCTTTAATGTCTCGTCGGGGCTTATCTTAAACCGCTTGGAGCATTCATTCTGGAGTTCAGCAAGATTGAAGAGGAGAGGAGGGTTTTTCTTCTCCTTTTTCTTTTCAATGCTGAGAATTTTGCATTGTGAGTCGCTGCCAAGATATGCGATGAGATCTTCTGCATCTTCACGCTTTTTGAAACCGTTTTCTTTGTAAAGTTTAGGCGACTCAAAATAACGGGAGCCTTCTACAGCACGCCACTCGCCATCAAAACTATGGTCATCAACAGCAACGGTTGAAAGAACACGATAAAAAGGCGTTTTGACGAATTGACGTATTTCGCGTTCACGGCGAACGACCATTCCCAGGACACAGGTCATAACGCGGCCAACAGAGACCACGGTATATTTGTTTCCAAGAAGATTTGAAATACTGTCGCCATATTTAAGAGTGAGAAGACGGGAAAAATTGATTCCCATCAGATAGTCTTCTTTGGCTCTCAGATATGCTGAATCGGATAAAGCATCGTAGGCCGAAAGATCCTTGGCTTCACGAATGCCGCGAAGAATCTCTTCTTCTGTCTGTGAGTCAATCCAAACACGGCGACGATCTTTATCTGTGATGCCCGCCATCTGTTCAACGAGCCTGTATATGTATTCTCCTTCACGTCCCGAGTCGGTGCAGACATAAATCGTATCAACATCGTCGCGGGTAAGGATAGCTTTGACTGTTTCAAACTGTTTCTTAACTGATGGAATAACCTCGTACTTGAATTCCTTTGGGATAAAAGGGAGAGTGGATAGGTTCCATCTTTTGAGAGAAGGATCGTAGCTTTCAGGGTAACTCATAGTGACCAAGTGGCCGACGCACCAGGTTATAATGGCTTCGTCGCATTCCAAAAAGCCATCTTTGCGTTTGAAATTTAATTTAAGCGCTTTCGCGAACTCCTGTGCAACGCTGGGCTTTTCGGCGATATATACCGCTTTTGCCATAATGAGTCCTCCTTTCTCAAAAATAATCAAACAATATTATATATAAAATTCTGTCATATCGTCAAGTTTCAGGCAGGCCAATCTGCCTCCGTAGGCAGCACCGCAGTCGATGACGATGTTATTACCGTTATAGTAGATGGAAGGCTCTCCTGTTATAGACAGAGTCGGAGTATGACCGGATATGAGGTAAACTGAATCGTCGTCAAAAAACTTTGTATCGTAGTCAGGACGGCAAAATGTCAGCTCGTCAGGAGTATATTGACTGAGTTTTTTGCCCGGTTCGAAATTGCCCAGACCTCCGTGGATCAAAACAAAAGTCTTGTTACCTACATCAACCATATCATAAAGAACGAACTCATCCAAATAGTCCAGCAAGTCGAAGCGTTCTGACTCAGACAGTTCTCTGAACTCCTTGACGGTGGTATAGCCGCCGTTGGCAGTCCATTCAAGATACATACCTATAGTTTCGGCATCAAGGTGAGATTCGGCATTTTCTTCTGTAACCTCAACGAGCAGCTTTCGAAGAACTATGCGGGCAACCAGTTCGTGATTGCCGACGATAGGATAAACGTTGTCTCTGAGTGATAAATCACGGAGCAGTTTAACGGAGTTGGGGCCTCTGTCAATTACATCACCGACAATATACAATTCATCCTCGTCGCTGAATTCAATCAAAGAAAGCATTTTTATGAACTTGTCATATTCGCCGTGAATATCGGCCATAACATAAGTTGCCATAAGTTCACCTCCACAGAGAAATTATAGCACAGCAAAGTTTTCAATTAAAGTCTTGACAAGCCGGAAAAAACTATTGCGCACTTCGCAAAAACGAAGTAGAATAATGATAGATTACAGTTCGCAAATGCGAAGTGGAGGTACAGTATGGAATTCATCTCAGTAAAAGAGGCAGCAGATAAGTGGGGAATAACCCCCAGATGGGTGCAGATATGCTGCAAAGAAGGTATTGTAGAGGGTGCACACCGGGTGGGCAAATCCTGGCTCATACCTAAAAATGCCGAAAAACCGGTCAAAAATAAAAGTCTTGAAACTACAGTAAATCATCCGCAGTATGGACAGTTTATGCCCCTTGTAACAGCAGCTTACGAACCGGGAGACTGCTGCAAATACATAGAAAATATTAAAAATGAAGACGAGAAAAATCTTGCGTGGGCAGAGTATTATTATTTCAGCGGACAGGCAGTCAAAGCAATTCCTTATACCGAAAAGTATCTTCATCACGAAGATAAGGCATATAGATTATCTGCCTGTATGATTTACGGTTACAGTAACTTCACCATTGGTGATCTGAAAAAATCTATATATGCTTTGAGGATTATTAAGGAAACAGACCAATGGGCGAGGGAAAATGGAGACGAATATATAAAGTCTATGTGTCGTTTTGTATTGAGCCTTGAGGCCGTTGCAGTACACAAAAAAGACGCAGACAAGACATTTTTACAGATGCAGATGAAAATTCTTCCTAAAGGTGTAAGACTTTTCGGGTGTTATATATTGGCTCACGATGAATATCTCAAAGGAAATTATGAAAGGGCACTGGGAATTGCTGAAACAGCTATCTGTGTAGCTGATACTGTACATCCTATAGCTAAAATATATCTTAACATCATTGCAGCCGTTGCTCTTATAAGTATGAAAGAACGCGATGAGGCATTGACTCATTTCGACAGAGCCTGGAAATTGGCAAAAGCGGATGGAATGCTACAAGGGTTTGGTGTTCATCACAATATGCTCAGAGGGCTGGTAGAAGCACGTCTCAAAAAAGATGAGGTGGAAGATTATATGAAAATTCTTGATATTTCAACGAGATTCCACAAGACCAGAAGAATTAATAAGAATCCTGATATGATTACTGACTTCCACGATGATTTGAAACCTATTGAACTTATCATTGCCATTCTGGCAAGTCAGGGTTGGACCAACAAAGAGATTGCAAACCATATGGAAATCTCCACCAACACTGTAAAATACTATATTTCTATCGTTTACCAAAAATTGCAGGTTTCAGACAGAAAACAGTTACAGGAGCACATAAATGTCTAAAAATATTATGGGTAGTTCACAAAAAATACGTGAATTACCCATATTTTTTTAAAAATGGGTAGTCACAAAACAGCCTAAAAAAGGTAGAATTAAGAAAAGTTGGCAAATGCCAACAAATTTGCCAACGAAATTGCCGACAAAACTGCCAACGCAGGTTACGATGCGGCATGTTAAGAAGGGAGATGACGCGATGACGCAGACGAGAATCAGAACAGCACTGATGGATGGCGCCATCAAAGTAGTAGCCCGGGATGGACTTGACAAATTAACAACTCGAAGCATCGCAAACGAATGCGACCTTCACGATGCATATATCTACAGATACTTCATCGACAAGGAAGATTTGCTCAAAAGAACATTCCTCAGAGAAGATAAAATTCTCAATGACAAAATCCTCGTAAGGTTCGATGAATTGAACGGCACAGCAGAAAAGTCCTTTAAAGAAATTCTGAAAGCAGTGCTGATGCCTATATGGGAACACCTGATGGAGAATGAAGATATATGTAAGTTTTATGTCAGGTACTATTATTCGGTGCACTTTGAAAGAGATGCTCTTGAAGACTTTAAAGAAGACAACAAACGATTGAGAAGAGTGTTTAAAGGTATTTTGCCGGAAGGTTCAGATGCAGAAATGATATTCCAATACAATATGGATACCATGCTTCATCTGGCAATGAAAGTCACTACAGGAGAAATTGAAAAAACTCCGGATATTGACGAAAGAGTATTTAAGTTACTGCACAGCGTCACAACCGTTTTTCTGGGAATAGGAAAACAGTAGGTGGCATATTTACAGTTATATGTAGGAAATACATTGAAGAGGAGGGGAGAGAATGACTAGAGCAAATTCTAGGACTAGACAACTATTGGTAAGCTTGCTCTGCATACTGTTGGTATTTACGATGATACCTACAGTGGCTATGCCCGCTTACGCAGCCGACTTTACGGAAGTGGCTGATACCAGCACATTAGACGGCTGGAAAGATGTTTTCGGCGATCCAAATTCCAATAACATTTCGACCGAAAATGCAGGAAAGGTATGGACTGATAAGTCAGTTTTTACTGACAGTTTAACATCAGGAAATACCACAGTCAGAACAGAAGGAAACAACAGCTTGCTGGTGGCACTTTCTGCAATGGCTTCAAATACAACAGTTAAGGGTGAATCCAATGTGCCTACAGACACAATGTTGATTTTGGACGTATCCGGTTCCATGAACGACAACCAAGGCAATAACGACCAGGCAGAAAATCTGGTTGATTCAGCAAACAGCAGTATAGCTAAACTGCTTGGTATGAACCCTAATAACAGAGTTGGTGTTGTACTTTACTCCGGCGCAAGCGCAAGCCAGACAAATAATGATGCAGCCATCGTACTGTTACCGCTGGGCAGATATACTACAGCATCAGATGGTGAATATCTGCATTATAACGTAACAGGTTGGAGCTCAACAACAGAAACTGTGTCTGTTGACACGGATACTCGCGTTGTAAATGCTAATGGTACAACAAGCAGACCTGCATCAGCTTCTAAAGAAGTAGTAGGCGCTACATATATCCAAAAGGGTCTGTATGTTGCTATGCAGCAGTTCACAGCAGCAAATAATACTACAACTGTTACTGACCCTGTACTGGGAACTATCAAAAGAACTCCGATAATCGTACTGATGTCAGATGGTGGTCCTACATTAGCTTCCACTAATTTTACAGCTCCGGGACAGTACAATGTAGGGAATGGACAAACAAGTTCCATCAGTGATACTACAGGATTCCTTTCTCAGTTGACAGCAGCTTATGCAAAGGCACAGGTTGAGGAAAAATACGATACAGATTGCAAATTCTATACTTTGGGATTCAGAGTTGGCAACGATAGCATTGCAATGAGTGTTATGAACCCTGCACAATCCACCAGCGGTATTAATACTTTCTGGAACAGATATAACGCTGCAAGTGTGGACGGAAGCGTTAGCCTGGGTAATGGCAGAAGCGTAACAAAAGTATCAACTACACTGGAAAAGAATTACGTTGACGGTTACTACAGCGGCGATGCGGGACTGCAGGGAGCATTCGATCAGATTATTGGTGAAATCCAGCTCCAGTCCAAATACTTCCCAACGCTGATAAGCGAAAGTGAACACCTGGGCGGTTATGTATCCTTCGTAGACAAGATCGGCAAGTATATGAACGTTACCGATGTTAAGGGTATTATGATTCACGACTCAATGTTTACAGGCGCTGAATTCGCATCTCAGTTCAGAGCAGGCAGCGACCTCGGACAGTCTTCCAATCCACAGGAACTGGGACTTGAATTCGTAGAATCCGTAAGAACTCGTCTGGGTATTGAAACAACAGCGGAAGCTGCAGACCTTATCAGACAGGCTTATTACTATGGACAGATAAGTTATACAAATGCTAATGAATATTCCAACTATGTAGGCTGGTATTCCGATGCTGCCGGTAATTATTTAGGTTTCTGGTATGACGGGATTCAGACTGCAGCTCCTGCAGGTGCTACTCACATAGTAAAATCCTACGGATATCTGGGTGAAGTAGACGAAGAACACGGCGTAACTGAATCCGACATGTTATATGTTACAGTTCGTCACAGAACTGAAATCGCTACAGGCGAAGAAACAATGACATTTGCAGTGCCTGCAGCACTGATTCCTACAGTAACATACGAAGTTGAACTTAATGACGATGAATCATTGAAGTCCCTGGCTATGACAGGTGCTACAAGCCCTATCAGACTCATCTACGAAGTAGCTCTTGATGAAAGAATCAACGAACTTACAATTAAAGATGTGGTAGATGCAGATTACCTGGCAAAGAATACAGATGCATACGGAAATGTATACTTCTATACTAACCAGTACGAAAAGGACGGTACTCTTGGATACGGCAAGGTAAATACATATTCATACTTCAATCCTTCAAAGCAGAATGAATTGTATTACTATACAGAAGATGAAACTGTATATGCGGACAATCAGGGAACTGTATACACAAGCAGCTCAACTCCAACAGGAACAAAGTATCGTGCAGTCACAGTTTACGAAAAGAACGGAAGCACGTTGAACAAAACAACTGATTATATTCAGATTGGCAGCGATGTTATCGGAACTGCAGTTTACAGAGACGGCTCATATAAGATTCCGGCAGGTACAGTTCATACAAATCTGACAAGATTTGTTGACGCAAAAACCAATAACGAAACTGGAACTCTTGTTAACGTAGCTGTTCCTTTCGTAGACACTCACAATCACAGCTTAAATGATGCAGGTTACAATTATATTATCGGTTCCACCCTTGGAAACAACGGAAGAATCACAGTAACACCTGTAACCGCTATCGCAATCAGCAAAGATGTGGCTGTTGAAAACACATCAACAGATGCACCTGAATCCTTCGAATTCGTAATTCAGGGAACTCAGGCAGATGCAAGCAGAACTTATGACGTGATTATTGAAGCTGCTGACGGCTCACAGAGAACCGGCACAGTAAGCTTCGATGCAAACTATAAAGCTGCTGTAGAATTAAAAGACGGTGAAACAATCTATATCACAGGTCTTGCAGCAGGCAACAAATACACAATTACAGAAACTCAGACAAGATACTATACATTAACAACCGCTAACGACGTGGAACTGACCACAGTGAATGCATCAATTGTTAAGGCGGACTTTGTCAACACAGCAAGAGGCGAAGGTTCACTGACATTGACTAAGGACGTAACACACGATCTGGGTCAGGATCCTGCAGCACTGGCAAACAAGACATTTACAATGAATGTTGACCTTGACGGTGTTGGAACAGCAAATGAAACTTTTGATGTAATCGACAGTTTAGGTCAGGTTACAAAAGTAACCACAGATGCGGACGGTAAATTCTCAGTAAATCTTAAGGATATGCAGCAGATGAGAATTACAGGACTGCCTGAAGGCGCAGTTGCCAAGGTTGTGGAAGCAAATCCTGGAGCAGGCTTTACTGTAACTTATGTAGAAAACGGTACTATAGATGACGGTACTGTAACTATCACAAATAATGCTATCCAGTCCGTAATCATCGCAAATGATTACACTCCTGAAAAGGTATATCCTGTTAACCTTGAATTGGATGCAAAGAAAATCTACACCGGATTTACAGGCGATTGGAACGGCAAGTCATTCCAGTTCGAACTTCAGAAGAGAGAAAACGGTGTATGGAAGACATTTGCAACTCAGACTGTAACCGAAGCTACAGCTGACTATACTGTAAGCTTTGATGCAGCAATGCAGGCTGAATCATACACAACTCCGGGCACATATGAGTATCAGATTATAGAAACTCACGGCGGAAGCGTTATTGATGGTATCACATACGATGCTACAATCCACACATTCGGCGTTGTTGTAACCGATGATGATATGGACGGAAAACTGGAAATCAAGGACGTTATCTCTTTCCATACAGGTAACAGTTTTGGAAAGAATCAGGTGGGAAATTATCAGATTTCTGTAGACTTCAATAACGTATATAACGCAACTGGAACAAGTGCATATATCGACGTTGTAAAAGATGTACAGGATTTAGTAAACAGCCCTCTTGATTCCAAAGCGGGATTCCAGTTTGGTCTTTATGACGGAAATAAGTTAGTTGCATCTTCTGACCTGACAGATACTGTCGGCGAAGCAAGACTGACAATCAATTACACAAAGGATGATGTAGGTAAGCATACTTACACATTAAAGGAAATCGTTCCTGCAAATCCAATTGCAGGTATGACATATACAACTGCTGAATATACAGTAGTTATCGATGTTGTAGATAACGGAGACGGAACTACATCTGCATCGGTAGAGAGCATCAAAGATGCATCCGGCAATGATGTAACAGGTGCTCCTGTATTTACAAACGTATATGATCCTGATGATGTATCCATCAATCTGGAAAACAGAGTTGAAAAAATCCTCGAAGGAAGATCTATTAAGGCCGGCGAATTCAAGTTTGCCATCAAAAATATTGAAACAAATGTTGTAATTGAAGGTACAAACAATGCTGCCGGTTTCGTAGAATTCGAAGGTGGAAACAAGCTTACATTTGATAAAGTAGGTACTTATCGTTACGATATATACGAAGTATCCACTGATGGCAAGGGTGTAACAACTGACAAGACTGTATACAATGTCATTGTTACTGTAACAGACGGCGGCAACGGTAAGTTAGACGTAGACTACATCGTTACCAACCTGGTATCAGACGAACACATTACATTCCGCAATGTTTACGATGCTGCAGATGCAAAATGGTCCATCGGCGGCACAAAGACATTAGAAGGAAAGAATATGATAGCAAACGAATTCCAGTTCAAGATGGCAGAAGCTGACGAAAACGGAAATGTTATCACAGGCGGCAAGTCCTGGACAGTAGGAAACGAAGCTAACGGAACATTCGCATTCCCTCAGATTACATTTGATAAAGCAGGCGACTACTATTACTTAATCACAGAACTTGATGATAACTTTGATTACATCACTCACGATACAGCACAGTATCTGGTTAAGGTAACAGTAACAGACGACCTGGAAGGTACACTGACAGCTACTCACATTATCACCAAGGACGGCAGCACAGTAGGCACAGTAACCTTTAATAATAAATATATCCCTAGTCCTGCAACTGCAGTCATCTCCGGTATGAAGTATCTGGAGAACAAGACTTTAGCAGCCGGAGCATACGAATTTGAACTTTACAAGTCCGATGCAAACTGGAGCAAAGGTGAAAAGGTTGCACAGCAGGCAGCAGTTAAAAACGATGCACAAGGAAACTTCTCCTTCGATCAATTGACATTTGACAAGGCAGGCAGCTACTACTACCTGATTAACGAAGTAATTCCTCAGGATGCAGTAAATAACGTAAAAGACGGTATCACTTACGATGCAACAGTATATCGCATCAGAATCGATGTGACAGATAATCTGCAAGGACAGCTTAATGCAGCAGTTAATATCTTTGACAACCAGGACATTCCTAGTGCAGTAATGTTCACAAACGTTTACAATACAACTGCAGCAGAAGTTGATCTTACATTCACAAAGACTCTCACAGGCCGTGACATGCAGGCCGGAGAATTCACATACCACCTGGTAGTTGACGGCGGTCAGGATGACGGTGAACTGGTAGCAGAAATCACAAATACTGCAGCAAATGCAGGTGCAGCGGCTACTATGGTTATCGAAAACCTCAAGTTCAGCGAAGCGGGAACTTACAACTACAGACTGGTAGAAGTAATTCCGGTAGAAGCGGTAAACGGATTCTTAAACGGTGTTCAGTACGATAACACTGAATACAGCATCAAAGTTGTTGTTACTGACAACGGCAGCGGTGCGAT
Source organism: Bacillota bacterium (assembly GCA_017440275.1). Taxonomy (GTDB): domain Bacteria; phylum Bacillota; class Clostridia; order Peptostreptococcales; family Anaerovoracaceae; genus Fimisoma. Next base: position 20,407 of record JAFSHN010000030.1, read on the forward strand.
GGAAGCTGTAACAACTGTTGATGGTACAGCATTATCATCAGCAGCAATTGAGTTCAAAAACGTTTACACAACTAAAAATACTCAAGTTTCTCTGGGTGGAGTTACAAAGGCTCTGATAGGTCGTGATATGCAGGCCGGCGAACCAAGCTTCAAGTTTACTCTCACTGACAATGTAACAAACGTTGTAACAAATGGTGAAACCAAGACTTTAGGCACAAGCGGCAATGCAGTTGCAGTAGTATTTGATAATATTACTTATACTGAAGCAGGAACTTATTCCTACACATTAGCTGAAGTTGCAGGCTCAAAGGGCGGCGTAACTTACAGCACAGATAAGTATCTGGTAACAGTAGTTGTAACAGATGACGGAGCCGGTAACCTGGTAGCATCAGCTCCAACATTCCAGAAACTGGACGCTCAAGGAAATCCTGTAGGAAGCACAACAGCTTCTGCACAGTACACAAACGAATATACTGCTGACGATGTAAGTGTTGACCTCAAGGGCACAAAAGCTCTTACAGGCAAGACTTTGGCAGAAAAGATGTTCAGTTTCGTACTCAAGGATAATGGCGGTAATGAAGTAGAAACTGTACAGAACGGTACAGTAACAGGCGGCAAGGTTGGTGACTTCGCATTCGGAGCACTCACATTCGATACTCCTGGAACTTACACATATACTGTAAATGAAGTATTACCTGCCGGCGTAGATGCAAGCACACCTGCTAAGGAAGGTATCACTTACGATACATCCATCATCGACATCACAATCGTAGTAACTGACAACTTTAACGGTGAGCTGGAAGCTAAGGTTACTTATGCAGAAAATGAACTTAATGTAGGCGGAATCGCATTCACAAATGATTACGATGCTGAACCGGTAAGTGTACAGATTAAAGCACATAAGACTCTCAATCAGGGTACTTTAAAGGCAGGACAGTTCACATTTGAACTCTACGAAGGCAATAAGCTTATCGGAACTGCTAAGAACGATGCGAACGGTAACGTAGTATTCGGTGAAATTGAATACACTGCAATCGGACAGCACACTTACACAGTTAAGGAAAAGGTTGGAAGTGATTTAACAATCAATTACGACCTTGATGTTGAAACAGTAGTTGTTGAAGTTACTGACAACGGTAAGGGACAGCTTGAAGCAACAGTTAATGGTAAAGCTCCTGCAAATCAGGAACCTGTACAGTTTGTAAATACTGACCCTACAGATGAAAGAGTTACAGTAGACTTCGTTAAGAAGATTCTGACAGGCCGCGACCTGGCAGCAGGCGAATTCAGATTTGATCTGGAATTTGTAAGCGGACCAACCGGAGTAGCTCCAAAGACTTCCTGGAATCAGATTGGTACTAATGCAGCAGTGGCAGATGGTGAAGTTGCAGCAGTAACATTCCCTCACCAGTTAGTATTCGATGTGGAAGGAACTTACGTATTTAATCTGGTTGAAGTGAATAAAGGTCAGACAATAAACAATACTAAGTACGACGATTCAACTTACAGAATAACAATTACAGTAATGGATACCGGAACTGCACTTGCAGCAGCTTATAGGGTTGAAGAAATCGTAAGCGGTGCACCTGTAGCAGTTACAGGTAATATAGCAACATTTGAAAACGTTTATACTCCAAATCCTGTAGAAGGTGATTTCGCAATTAACGTGACAAAGAAGCTGACAGGACGCGATATGGATGCAAACGAATTCGTATTCAACTTAGTTGGATCCGGAATCGACATTCAGGGTAAGAACGTAGCCGGTGAAGACGGCAAGTCCGTAAAGGTACAGTTCCCTAACATCAAGTACGATAAGAAGGGTACTTACACATACACATTAACAGAAGTTAAGAATAATATTTCCGGTGTTACATACGATGGTGATTCCTACGAAGTAACAATCGTAGTAACAGATGACGGCAAGGGTAACCTGACAGTTGCAGAACCTGTATTCAAGCTCAACGGAGCCGGTGCTGACTTAGACACTGCAGCCTTTGAAAATACTTACAAGGCAGCTCCTGTAACAGCAGATCTGACAGCAACAAAGAATTTATCCTTTAAGAATTTAGCAGCTGATATGTTCCAGTTCGAACTTAAGCTGGTAAGTGCACCTGCTGAAGCAAATATGACTCCTGGTGTAGTGCAGACAGTTAAGAACGGAGCAAATGGTACAGCAGCAGATATCACATTCGATACACTGACATTCTCTGTAGCCGGAACATACAAATACACAGTATCTGAAGTTAACGGCGGAAGCAGAATCGAAGGTATCACATACGATGATACAGTTTACGAAGTAGTAATTGAAGTAACTGACCCTGGTGATGGACAGTTAGTAAAGAAAGTAACAGTTGACGGCAGCGAAACTAAGGCTATGACCTTCGCAAACGTTTACACTGCAGACCCTGTAAAAGTTGCCCTCAAGGCTCAGAAAACTCTGACAGGCGGCAACCTTACAGCCGGACAGTTCTCCTTCGAACTTTACAAGGAAGGCGCATTAACTGCAGCTCAGACTAAGACTAATGCAGCGAATGGTCTTGTAGCATTCGATGAAATCGAATTTGACAGAGTAGGTCAGTACGTATACATCATCAAGGAAGTTGCAGGCAACGATCCTACAATCAATTACAACACCGCAGAACACAGAGTAGTAATCGATGTGACTGACAATGGTAAAGGCGAATTGGTTGCAACAATCGGAGGTGTGGATGCAGCAACTGCTGATCCTATCGCAATCGAAAATGTTGACCCTACTGATGCAGTGGTAACAGTAGACTTTATAACAAAGGTTCTCAAGGGCAGAGCAATGAGAGCGGGCGAATTCGAATTTGAACTGAAGCTCATTGATAAGCCAAATAATGCAGAAACAAAGCAGGATTGGAACCAAACAGGTATAAATGCAGCGGCAGCTGATGGTGTAAAAGTTGTTGTAGGCTTCAATAATCTGGTATTTGATGTTGAAGGTGAATATGTATTCGAAGTTACTGAAAAGTCCGGTAATTTAGGCGGCGTAACATACGACGATACTAAGTACAAAGTCTACATTACAGTAACAGACAATGGTACAGCTCTCAGTGCAGCAGTTGAAATAGCAGAAGTTGCAGGCGGCAGAGAAGTTGATGCAGAAGAAGTTGCATTTGAAAACACTTATAAGGCAGCTCCTTACACAGTAGATTTCTTAACAGCACTTAAGAAAGAACTGACAGGCCGTGAATTAGCAGAAGGTGAATTCACATTCAAGCTCGAAAATGTTCTCCGTCCTGATTCAATCGGAGATAATGACATCAAGATGGAATGGCTCTGGAATCAGACAATCGCTAACAAAGCAGACGATGCATACGGTACCGCTGTAGACGGAATTGCTTACATCGACTTTGAAGCGGTAACATTACCTGCAGCAGGTGATTATATCTTCGAAGTATCCGAAGTAAACAACGGCAGAGGCGGCGTTGACTACTCTGAAGACATCTTTGTTTATAAGTTTACAGTTGTAGATCCCGGTAACGGTCAGTTGGAAATTGGCGGCGGAGTAACTTGTGAACTGAAGAATGGTACTTATGTAGACCAGACATTCAAGAACACTTACGAAGCAGCAGAAGTTAAGTACACTATGGAAGGTACAAAGACATTCTTCAAGGGTAAGCTCAATTCCGGAATGTTCAGTTTCGACCTCTATGCAGCAACTGTAGTGAACGGTGAATGGGTTCGCGGAGACCTTCTTGAAACAGTTAAGAACGGTGCTTCCGGCGACTTCTCCTTCGCAGAACAGACATACACTGCAACAGGTACACACTACTTCATGGTAGTTGAAAATGCTGAAGACTCCATCGACGGAGTGATTTACGACAATACAGTATATCTGGTAAAGGTTGAAATTACAGATGACGGTGAAGGTCAGCTGGTAGCAACAGAAACTATCCAGAAGGAAGCTACAAAGGCAGTTGTCGAAGAAATCGTATTTAATAACACATATGTTCCTAAGACAGGCGATGACAAGAACTTAGGATTATGGACAGCAATGCTGGCACTTTGTGCATCCGGATTCACAGGATTAACATTCCTGAAGAAGAAGGAAGATGAAGAAGAAGCATAATACTTCAAAAATAAAAACTAAACCCCTCTAATTAAAATCCCTCGGAGCTTCGGTTCTGAGGGATTTTATATTGCAGTTATGGGCAGACTATCTGCAGGGAGGTGGTGGCTTATGTGTACATCAGTGGTTTACAAAAATTTTTTTGGAAGAAATCTGGATTATCACCACAGTTTCAATGAAAAAGTGGCCGTAGTACCGAGAAATTTTCATTTTAAGTTTAAGTGCAGAGGGCCTTTGAAAGAGCATTTTGCAATCGTAGGGATGGCTACGGTTATTGACGAAATACCCCTGTTTTTTGACGGAATCAACGAAAAGGGACTTGGTATGGCAGGACTCAATTTTGTAGGTAATGCAGCCTATTTTGAGCCACGGAATAGCAAGGATAATATAACTCCGTTTGAATTTATACCATGGATGCTGGGCCAATGCAGCAGCGTAGATGAGGCAAGAGAACTTCTTGGAAATTTAAATCTGGTTAATATTCCATTTAGTGAACAGATTCCGCTGGCGCAGCTTCATTGGATAATTGCCGATGAGAAGGAGGCTGTGATTGTAGAATCGGTGGCAAGTGGCCTGAAAGTTTATGATAATCCGGTAGGAGTATTGACCAACAACCCGGATTTTGAATCGCAAATGTTTTATTTGAAACATTCCAAAGGAATGTCGGCAAGTCTTTCTTCAAGAGCACGGTTTGCTAGGGCAGTCCATATAAAAAGAAATTCCCTCTCTGATGGAGAGGGAGACTTAAGTCAGTATTTTCATATTCTGGCAGGAGTTGAACAACAGAGAGGTTGCAAGAGTCCTGATACAGATGAGGACCAGATAACTATATATTCATCCTGCTGTGATTTGAAAAAGGGCATATATTACTACAGGACTTATGATAACAGTCAAATTACTGCAATTGATATGCACAAGGCTGATTTAGATACAGACCGGCTTACAGTTGTGCCATTAAGGTATGAGCAAAATCTTCTGCATGAGCAGCTTTAGCATCGTCCATAAATACCGTATTGTAGCCAAGATGGCGTTCGACCAGCATTCCTCTGTAATTAAGGTGAGAATGCTTGCAGTAGCGGCGGATGCCTTCTTCAAACAAGTCGGCACCTTTATCCGGGCGATAACCGCAGGTAGTTATTATAGCGACGTTTTTGCCTTCCCAAAGGGCAGGGCCTACGCTTTCACCATAGAATTTATTCATTCCGTAGACCATTCGGTCGAGAACGGCTTTCATAGGCGGTGTACAGTACCAGGAATAAATTGGGCTTGCCAGCACAAGTAAATCACAATCCATGACAGCATCGAAAATATCTTGCATGTCGTCGCTGTGAATGCATCCGAATTTAGTGTGATCCTTTTGACAGGAGCGGCAGGCCAGACAGCCTTCAAGCTTCATGTCGTATAAATCAAAGCTTTTTACTATGTTATCTTTTGATTCTAAAGCCTTCGTAAAATGTGATACCAGAGCATTTGTATTGCCCTCTTTGCGAGGGCTTCCTTTTAGTATGCAAACTTTTTTCATGAGTAATTCTCCATATAAATAGTGTTTGTCTAATAATACCACATTGTGATAAAATTCTATATAGTAAATTTAAGGAGAAAGATATGAACAAGGGTAATATTTTTTTACTGGCGGCTGCTTTAGTTTGGGGATTTGGACTTGTAAGCCAGAGAATGGGAATGGAATATCTTGGACCTTTCGGTTTTACTGCAGTGAGATGCGTCTTGGGCGGTATTTCTATGATTCCCCTTGTAAAATATATTGAGAAAAAAGAAAAAAGTAAAGGCATCGTAAGGCCCTCCGAAATGGAAACCCTTAAAGGCGCTTTTGTGTGCGGTGTTTTCCTTGCGCTGGTTATAATATGTCAGCAGATAGGCATTCAGTATACCAGCGTAGGTAAAGCCGGATTTATAACGGCTTTATACATATTAATTACGCCTGTGAGCGGACTTTTTCTCGGGAAAAAAGTGGCAGGAAATACATGGTTCGCTGTAGTTGTGGCTCTTATTGGAATGTATTTTCTGTGTCTGACAGAGGGCATTGACGGTATGAATTTCGGAGATATTATCATGATAGGTGCAGCGTTTTCGTGTGCAGCGCAAATGCATGCAGTAGATTATTATGTTTCAAAATTAGAGGTTGTCAAATTATCCTGCTATATGTTTCTTGTGGTAGGTGCAATATGTTTTGCTCCTGCAATTGTATTGGAAGGAGACAATCTTAATTTAAATAATATCATTGACGGAATTATGCCTATACTGTATTCGGGTCTGGTTTCTTGCGCAGGAGGATATACTCTGCAGAATATCGGTCAGAAATATACTGAGCCTACTACTGCTTCGCTGCTTTTGTCCAGTGAAACTGTTTTTACACTTTTCGCAGGTTGGCTTATGCTGGGGGAAATCCTGAAGACTCAGGAATATATAGGCTGTATCATTATGTTCGCAGCAATGATAATCGCACAATTGCCAAGCAAAAACAAAGAGAAACTTTAAACTTTTGGAGACAGTGATGAAAGAAAGCATTTTGAAACATCTCGAGGCTCTGATGGCTATGAAGAGCCTTTCATACTCAGCAGGAGAAAATGAACCTGCCGAATATTTTAAGAAATTTTTTGAAAACCTGCCTTATTTTAAGGAAAATCCTCAGTTATGCGGCTCTTATGAAATACCTTCAGACCCCTTTGGAAGAAGGATTCCTTATGGATTGTTATTAGGTGATACTAAAGAAACCGTACTGCTGTCGGGACATTTTGATGTGGTTTCAACGGAAGAATACGGAATTGCAGAAGAATATGCATACGGATTTGGAGAAGAACTTTTGGAAAGTCTGCGTATGATGCATTTAGACGAAAGAGCTGAAGCTGATTTAGAATCGGGAGAATGGCTTTTTGGCAGAGGAAGCTGCGATATGAAAGGCGGACTCGCAATACATGCGGCTCTCTTTGAAAGGTACGCAGAAGATGCATTAAAAGGAAATCTTAAGGGAAGCTTATTATTTATGTTGGTTCCCGATGAAGAGTCCTACTCTGCAGGAATGAGACACGGGGCAAAATTGCTTTCTCAATTAAAAAAGGAGTATGGTCTTAATTATAAGCTGATGATTGATCCGGAGCCTACGGCACTCGAAGAAGGCAAACAGACTATGTCCATCGGTTCTGTAGGCAAGTGTATGCCAGCGATAATAGTTCAAGGCAAAAAAGGCCATTCTGGGCACTTTTTTGAAGGTTTTTCGGCACTTAGTGTGATTTCGTCAATTTATGCGAGTATTAACGGCTCACTTGATTTCTGTGAAATCTGCGGGAACGAAATGACAATGCCGCCAACATGGTTCAATATGCGGGATATGAAGCGTGTGTATGATGTTTCAATACCTTACAGGGCGTATGGTTTTTTCACTGTATTCAGTTTGAACAATACTCCGGAAATCATTATGACAAAGGTTAAAGCTATCGCTGCAGCGGCTTTTGATGCAGAACTTGCGAAGTTAAATCTATCTTACAAAAAGTTCAAGGAAGCAGGCGCAGTCAAAGGAGAACAGGATAATATACAATACGAGCCTTTAGTACTGACTTATGAGGAGTTGGTTGAACTGGCAAGTAATATGGATGGTTTTGAAGAGTTTTATGAGGCTCTTTACGAAGAAACTCTGATGGATATTGATATGGGCAGACTTAATTATCCAGATGCTACCATCAAAATGATGGAAACGGTATTGGATTTTGCCAATTTAAAAATGCCTCTTGCAGTTATAGGATTTGCGCCGCCGTTTTATCCGCCCGTGCATAGTGATATGGTTTCAGGGAAAAAAGATTATGGCACAGCAGCCTTTGAATTTGTAAACGGCTTATCAACCGAAACATTTGGACAGCCTATGATAAAGGAAAATTATTTTATGGGAATTTCCGATTTGAGTTACAGTGCTGTCACATCGCCTTTTGACTATGTGGCATACGGTGAGAATACTCCACTGTGGGGAAAAGGATATTCCATAGATTTTGAATCTGTTGAGGATATCGGAATCCCGAGCGTAATTTACGGTCCAATAGGCAGAGAATACCACCAATACACTGAACGCGTAAACAAAAAAAGTCTTTTGGAAATTGTTCCAGAAGTTATAAAGGAATTGATAGAGTATATGTGGATATACTAAATAAAGATTATTGTGAATTTTTATTAAAAATAACTGGATTTTTAATGCTATTAGGGCCAAAATTTCAGGACTGGCACACGAAATATTGTGCGTACTGGTACTTTTATTATTTTCATTATAAAGTACAATTTTAATAAGATAATTTATCACAAATGATATAAATTTTAAACAAAAGGAGAAAACAACAATGGCAGTAAATTTAAAAGGTAGAAGCTTCTTAACTCTTATGGACTTCACACCATCCGAAATCAGATATTTATTAGACTTAGCTCACGATTTAAAAGCTAAGAAGAGATCCGGAGTTTGCAATCAGGTTCTCAGAGGTAAGACTATCGTTCTGTTATTTGAAAAGACTTCCACAAGAACAAGATGCGCATTCGAAGTAGCAGCTATGGAAGAAGGCGCTGGCGTTACTTTCCTGGATTCCGGTTCTTCCCAGATGGGTAAGAAAGAATCTTTAGAAGATACTGCTAAGGTTCTTGGAAGATTCTACGATGGTATCGAATACAGAGGTTTTGACCAGAAGGTTGTTGAAGATCTGGCTAAGTACTCCGGAGTACCTGTATGGAACGGTTTAACTGACGTTGACCATCCAACTCAGATTTTAGCTGACCTGCTGACAATCGAAGAACACGTTCACAAGCCATTAAATAGAGTAAAGGTTGTATTCAGCGGCGACATCAGAAACAACATGTCCTACGCTTGGATGTACGGCTGTGCTAAGATGGGTATGCACTATGTAGCATTCGGTCCTGATGATTTAGCTAAGGAACTGGATCAGGAAGTAATCGCAAAGGTTCAGGAAGTTGCTAAGGAAACAGGTGCTGTAATCGAAGTATCTTCAAATCCTGAATCCTTAAAGGGTGCAGACGTTATTTACGCTGACGTATGGGCATCTATGGGTGAAGAAGCAGAAATTCCTGAAAGAGTAAGATTACTGACTCCATTCAAGGTAACTGAAGAACTGATGGCTTCCACAGGAAACCCTGACTGCTTATTCATGCATTGCTTACCTGCATTCCATGATTTCGAAACTAAGATGGCTAAGACTCAGTTAGAAGCTGGATACGATATCCGTGAAGTAACCGATGAAGTATTCAGAAGCCCTAACTCTGTAGTATTCGATGAAGCTGAAAACAGAATGCACACAATTAAGGCTGTTATCGTTGCAACTATTGCATAGTATTTGCTTGATAAGAGATGTTGCACGAAAGGTAATTTAGATTATATTTTCTCAGGGAGGCCTTTTGACCTCCCTGAATATTAAAAAGGCGAATAGTTCGCCGGAAGGAGGATATCTTATGTATCCGGGAATTCATAATTTCTCAGAAATCGGTAAGTTAAACAAGGTTTTACTCCACAGACCTGGACTGGAACTGGAAGCTTTAACACCAAACACAATGGAAAGATTGCTCTTCGATGATATTCCTTTCTTAAAGGTTGCCCAGGAAGAACACGATATTTTTGCTAATATTTTAAGAGAAAACGGTGCTGAAGTTATTTACTATGTTGATGAAACAGGTAAGGCTCTTCAGGACGATAAGGTAAGAGAACATTTCTTAAATGAATTTTTAGAACTCTCCGACATTACTGCAGCAGGTATGAAGGAATCCATTAAGGAATTATTAATGCCAATGGATCCAAAGGAAATGGTTTCAAAGTTAATCGCAGGTGTACAGAGAAGCGAACTGAAGGCACATTCTGAAGTTACTTCCCTTTACGATTTAGTTCCTAGTGATTATCCATTCGTTTCCGACCCAATGCCTAACCTCTACTTTACAAGAGACCCAGGTGCTTGCGTAGGAACAGGTCTGAACCTGCACCATATGCATACTCCTGCAAGACGTAGAGAAGCTTTATTCTTAAAGTATATGTTCAATTACAATAAGGACTTCTCCGTTGACGAAGATAAACTGTGGTACGATATTTATGATGACTACTCCATCGAAGGCGGTGACGTTCTGGTTCTGTCCAAGGACGTAGTAGCAATTGGTTTATCACAGAGAACTACTATCGCAGGTATTGAACACTTTGCAAAGAATCTGCTGACTAATTCCAACTATAGCAAGGTTTTAGTTTTCGATATTCCTAAGAGCAGAGCATTTATGCACTTAGACACAGTATTTACAATGGTAGACTATGACAAGTTCACAATTCACCCTGAAATCGAAGGACCTTTAAGCGTTTACGAAATCACATTAGGAGCTGATGGTCATTTGAAGTTCAAGTCCGCAAACGACGAACTCCACAAGATTTTAGCGAAAGAATTAAAACTGCCTGCAGTTGATTTAATCAGATGCGGTGGCGGAGATATGATGGCTGCTCAGAGAGAACAGTGGAATGACGGTTCCAACACATTATGTATCGCTCCGGGTGTTGTAGTAACATACGAAAGAAACTATGTTTCCAATGAACTTATGGATAAGAAGGGCATTAAAGTCCTGACTATGCCATCATCTGAACTTTCCAGAGGCAGAGGCGGCCCAAGATGTATGTCTTGCCCTGTTAACAGAGACGATTTATAAGAGATTAAAGGAGAAATATAAATATGGCACAGAAGATTGTTGTTGCTTTGGGCGGAAACGCGCTGCAGTCCGGAAACGGTCCTGCAACTGCTGAAGCTCAGTTAGAAGTTGTAAAACACACTTGCGAACGTATTGCTGAAATCGCTGAAAGAGGATATGAAGTGGGCGTTGTTCACGGCAATGGTCCACAGGTTGGCAGAATCCTGCTGGCTTCCGAAACAGCTAAGGATGTAACTCCTGCAATGCCTTTCGACGTTTGCGGAGCTATGTCTCAGGGATACATTGGTTACCACCTGCAGCAGGCTTTAAAGTTTGCTCTTAAGAAGAGAGGCAAAGACATTCCTGTAGTTACACTGGCAACTCAGGTTGTAGTTGACGCTGAAGACCCTGGTTTCAAGAATCCAACAAAGCCAATCGGACCTTTCTATTCTGAAGAAGAAGCTAAGGCTATGGTTGAAGAAAAGGGATATTCCGTTAAGGAAGACGCAGGAAGAGGCTGGAGAAGAGTTGTTGCCTCCCCAATCCCTAAGAAAGTTGTTGAAATTGATTCCGTAAGAAGACTGTGGGATTCCACAATCGTTATCACTTGCGGAGGCGGCGGTATTCCTGTAGTAGAAAAGGAAGACGGTTCCTTAGAAGGCGTTGCTGCAGTAATCGACAAGGATTTCGCAGCTGAATTATTAGCTGAAGAAGTTGGAGCTGATGCTCTGATGATTCTGACAGAAGTTGAAAAAGTTGCTATTAACTTCAACAAGCCAAATCAGGAAAACTTAGGACACTTAACTTATGCAGAAGCTGAAAAGCACTGTGCTGATGGTCAGTTCGCACCTGGAAGCATGCTGCCAAAGGTTCAGGCTGCTATGAAGTTCGTTAAGGCAAACCCTGACAAGAAGGCTATCATCACTTCTCTGGATAAGGCAGTAGATGCTTTAGAAGGAAATACAGGTACAGTAATTACATTTGCATAATTAATAACTAAATGATAAAATGGGTTCGTCGTAAAAGACGAACCTATTTGTTTGTAAAGGAATTAATATATGAAAAAAACCGGTATTGCCTGCGGGCGTTTTCAAATATTTCATAATGAGCATCTTGCCTATGTTATGGCTGCAAAGGAAAAATGCGATTACTTAATTATAGGAATCACGGCCTCTGATCCAACCGTTTCTCCGGTTGAGGCAGAAGATACAAAGCGTACAGAAGCAGTGGCTAATCCTTGTACATATTACGAGAGATTTAAGATGATTGAAGCAGTATTACTTGAACAAGGACTTGAGCGCAGTGAGTTTGATATTGTGCCATATCCGATTGGAAGACCGGAACTGATTAAGTACTACGTACCTGAAGATGCGACTCACTATGTAACTATTTTAGATGCATGGGGTCATGCGAAGAACAAGAGACTGGAAGAGTTGGGGCTTAATGTGGAAGTTCTTTGGGATGATAAGCCTAAAGGTATATCTTCTACAATGCTTCGTGAGAAGATTGTTAAAGGAGAGCCTTGGGAAGAATATGTGCCTGCAGCGACATATAAATACATTATAGACAATGCAATTGATTTAAGAATAAAAGAAATGATGAAATAAACTAATTATAAAAGCCCGCGATTGGAATCGCGGGCTTTTGTTGTCTTAACCCATCACCAGTTGTACAAAACTCCAGAATAGCTTGAAACCGTAGAAGATGATTACGGCTCCGCATACGATGTTGATAATGCGGAGAGTCTTGTTATTGAATCTCGCACTGAACAGTGAAATGATTGTGGAAATTGACAGGAACCACAGCACTGAAGCTGATGCAAATCCGCCTACGAAGAAAAAGTCAGTTCCTGCAGGCAATGTGGCCTTGAAAGCTCCAAGCATCATAGTTCCGTCGATTAAAGCCTGAGGATTAAACCAGGTAACTACGCAAGCTGTAGTGATTACTTTTGTAATCGGTATGTTTACATCACGGCCACCCTCAAGAGTAGTATCCTTGTCGCGTACAAGTCCGAGACCAATCCAAATAACTATTAAGCTTCCTACCAGCAGAACTATCATTTCAAGCCATTGGTTTGCTGACATTATAGCACCTGCACCAAAGAAACAAGCCATACCGAGGGTTACGTCAAAGAATATTACGATAAGAGCTGTTGCGTAAACTCTCTTTTTACTTTGAGTAAGTGCGGTATTTATTACGAAAAGGTTTTGAAGACCGATTGGTGCCACATAAGCAAGCCCCATGGTCAGCCCCTGAAGATAAATATCCATTAAAAATCCTCCTAAAATGTTTACTCCGTTTTTATTACTTGGTATAATTATATTACTATTAGCCGTTACTGACAATAAGGTAAAATTTTATGACCAAGTAAGGAGAAACTTACCATGATTGAGACTCACTATGACTGTCCTTGCCTTGAAAAATGTCCTTTGAACTATGCAATGTCGATTATCGGCGGCAAGTGGAAGATGCAGATAATTTGTGCGTTGAACAACAAAGGAACTTTACGATATAACGAACTTCGAAAAAAATTGGGAGGCATTTCAAACACTGTACTAGCAGCATCGCTGCGTGAGCTGGAAGAAAAGGGCCTCGTTGTGAGAAAAGAATATTTAGAAGTGCCGGTAAGAGTTGAATACTCATCGACACCTCTTTGTGATGAGCTGATGCCTATTTTAGAACGTCTCAGCGACTGGGGCGAAACTATGATGAAGGCAGAGAAAGGGGAATAAAGGATGAAACTGATTTCGTGGAATGTAAATGGCCTGAGAGCTGTAATGGGCAAAGGCTTTATGGACTTTTTCAATCAAATAGATGCAGATATTTTTTGCCTGCAGGAGACTAAATTACAGGAAGGGCAGATTGAAATGAATCTCCCCGGTTATTATCAGTACTGGAATTATGCCGAAAAGAAAGGATACTCCGGTACAGCGATTTTTTCCAAGAATGAAGCGCTTAATGTGTCCTATGGAATAGGAATTGAAGAACATGATCACGAAGGTCGTGTGATTACATTGGAATTTGATGATTATTACGTGGTAACTGTCTACACTCCAAACTCCCAGGACGAACTTAAACGTCTTGATTACCGTATGAAGTGGGAGGATGATTTCCTGGATTACCTAAAGGGGCTGGAAACAAAGAAAAGTGTGATTTTTTGCGGCGACTTGAATGTCGCCCATAAAGAAATAGATATTAAGAATCCTAAAACCAATCGTCGAAACGCAGGCTTTACAGACGAAGAACGCAGCAAGATGGATGCGGTTATCGAGGCGGGATTCATAGATACTTTCAGATATTTTTATCCTGAAATGGCCGAAATCTATTCCTGGTGGTCCTACAGGTTCAAGGCCAGAGAACGCAATGCAGGATGGAGAATCGACTATTTTATGGCATCGTCAGCTCTTAAAGATAGACTTACAGGGGCCAAGATTCATACAGATGTTTTGGGTTCGGACCACTGCCCTGTAGAATTGGTGATAGAATAGGAGGCTTGTGATGAAAAAACTTGGATTCGTTGGAATGGGAAATATGGCTCAGGCTATGGCAAAGGGATTTATAGATTCCGGCATTATCAAGGGTAAAGATGTTTTTGCCTATGCACCAAATCAGGAAAAACTTAAGGCTAATGCAGAAAAAATCGGCTTTATTCCGTGTGCAAGCCTTGATGAAGTCATCGAAGGTGCTGATTTTATTATCGCAGCTTGCAAACCGTATCAGATAAAAGATGTTTTCGAACCTATCAAGGATAAATTGGCAGGTAAGGTACTTGTTTCTGTTGCTGCCAGCTGGTATTTTGCTGAATACAAGGAACTTTTAGGTGAAAGGGTTAGGGTTCAGGTTATTATGCCTAATACTCCTGTGGCAGTGCGCAGGGGAGTATTGGTCATCGAAGAAGAAAATGACCTGGAACCTGATGAAAGAATAGAACTAATTAAGCTTCTTGAAGCTGTAGGCTCTGTAGTTGAACTTCCGCGTAAACTTTTCGGAGTGGGTTCCTCCGTATCAGGATGCGGCCCTGCGTTTATGGACATGGTTATTGAAGCTATGGCAGACGGCGCGGTAAAGAATGGAATTCCAAGACCTGAGGCCTACGAATTGATATGTCAGATGATGATTGGAAGTGCAGAACTTGTAATGCAGTCAGGACTGCATCCCGGTCAGCTTAAAGATAATGTCTGTTCACCTGGAGGAATTACAATAAAGGGTGTAGCTGCCCTTGAAGAAGGCGGCATTCGTTCTGCGTTCATAAAAGCTATTGATGCTATTTCATAGGTGTATAATTAATGCTTCTCGTGAGAATAATAAATAAAAAACTTACGGGAGGATTATTATGGAATTAAAAGGATCAAAGACCGAGGCAAACTTGATGGCAGCTTTTGCGGGTGAATCTCAGGCGCGAAACAAATACACTTTTTATGCGGCTGTGGCACGAGCTGAAGGTTATGAACAGATTGCTTCATTCTTTCAAAAAACAGCGGACAATGAAAAAGAACACGCAGAGATTTGGTTTGAGGCTCTGGGAGGAATCGGGGACACACCTGCCAATCTGTTAGCCGGCATTGAAGGTGAAAACTACGAATGGACAACCATGTATGCTGACTTTGCAAAGGTAGCTGATGAAGAGGGTTTTACAGCCCTTGCAGCAAAGTTCAGAATGGTTGGAGATATTGAGAAGTCTCACGAAGAAAGATACCGTACTTTGCTGGATAATGTACAGAAAAACAAGGTGTTCAGTAAGGATGGAGAAGTTGTCTGGGAATGCCGTAATTGCGGACACTTAGCTTATGGCAAAGATGCACCTCAGATGTGCCCTGTATGCAGTCATCTGCAATCTTTCTTCCAGGTAAAAGAAGAAAACTATTAGGAGGATGGGAGCCCTATGGCTCCCTCTTGATATTATGAATGTGGGATACTTGAATACTCCTATGGGAGCTTTTGAAATCGCTTCTGACGGAGAAAAACTTAAATACATAAAGTTGCTCAACAATCAAGAAAAAACGGCTGAAATGCTGATTTTCTGGTCGAAAAGGCAAAACTGCAGCTTGCAGAGTACCTGTCAGGGAAGCGCAAAGATTTTGATCTGCCCCTTGACTTTGCACAGGGGACAAAGTTTCAGCAAAAGGTATGGACTGCATTACAAAACATACCTTACGGACAGACCAAGTCATATGGACAAGTAGCTGCAGAGGTTGGAAGTCCCGGAGGTGCGAGAGCCGTTGGTAATGCGGTTCATGAGAATCCTTTTCTGATTATAGTTCCATGTCATAGAGTCATCAAGGGAGACGGCACCATAGGTGGATTCGGTTCAGGGCTTAGTGTCAAGCGAAATCTCTTCGCAGTGGAGGATATTACGGAATTATGCAAGAAATAAGGGACAGACTTTTTGAATTACAGGATTTGGACTATAAGGATTTTCACAGCAGACTTATGCCGACCATAGACAAAGATTTGATTATAGGGGTCAGGACTCCGGCATTAAAAAAGCTGGCAAAGGATTTATTTAGGGAAGATGCTGAAAAAGTAAGACTTTTTATGAATAATCTGCCACACAAGTACTATGAAGAAAATAACCTGCATGGGGCTTTCATAGGGCTGATGGCAAAAACTACTGCTGAAGCCCTTGATTTGATTAATGAATTCCTGCCTTATGTTGACAACTGGGCAACTTGCGACAGCCTGCCACCAAAGATTTTATCTAAAGATTTAAATGCGGTGAGAAGCAGGATTATGCCTTGGATTGATAGTGATGAAACGTACAGAGTACGTTTTGCCATTGTTACGCTGCTGGGATATTTTCTTGATGAAGCTTTTGAAAAGGAGGACCTAGGAGTCCTTGCCAAAATAGAAAGCGAGGAGTATTATATCAATATGGCCATCGCATGGTACTACAGTTTTGCTTTGATTAAGCAGTATGACAAAACAATCGGACTGTTTGAGAAAAATGTTTTGAGCAAATGGGTTCATAATAAATCCATTCAGAAGGCCATAGAAAGCTATAGAGTAGCACCTGAGATAAAAGATTATCTGAGATCACTCAGAAGAAGATAGGGGTAGAAATGAAAAAGTTATTTACGGAAACAATTGATATTGACACATATAGCTGTGACAGCAATGATATTATTAAAGCTTCCGGCATATTCCAGGTGTGCCAGGAATGCGGACGCAAACAGATGGCAGCTCAGAGACCGTCTTACAAAGAGTTGCTGGATGATGGCAAAGCCATGATGCTCAGCCGCATTGATATGGCTGCCTACGACAGAATTAATATCGGTGACGAAGTGGTTATAGCCACATGGCCTTGCGAAAGCAGCCGTGCTACATTCCTCAGAATGTACCAGATCAAGAGAGACGACAAGGTTGTTGCTGAAATCTCCAGCCAGTGGGTATTGGTAGAAATCGCAAGCAGAAAAATTCTAAAAGTGAGCGATGTGGATTTCTCTAATTACTATATGGGAGAGTATCACGAAGTAATAGGAGACAAGTTCAAGGTACCGAAAGACGCAGAATTTGAAACTGTCGGTACTAAAGAAATAATGTATTCCGATCTGGATTCCAACAGACATATGAACAATACTTATTATCTGGATGTGATATCAAATTATGTTCCTGAGCTTTGTGCAGGAACACACAGGGTTGAAAAAGCGAGAATCCATTTTGCCAAAGAAGCTCCTTTTGGAGATACTATAACAATCACAAGATGCAAAACAGGAGATGGCAAATACCTGTTCAGAACTCTCAAAGAGAGTGGCGAAAAAAATATAGATGCAGAAATTACAGTTACAGAAATATAAGAAACCAAAAGCCCGCAAGTATGCGGGCTTTTATAATGCATATAACTATTCAATTGACTTAAGCGATTCTGTCATGCTGATCTTGCTGATCTTTTTCTTCATAACCATATTTACAAACATTGCGAATAGGAATGTACCCAGGACTGCCATAACATAGCTGAGAGGCTCAATATGAATATCCCATGATAGTAAGTCTACTTTTATTTGCGTCATGATGAAATAATGCAGCCAGTTGCCGAGAGGAAGCCCAACGAGAGCTGATATAAGGGTTAGGACTATATTTTCTCGGAATACATAGGCAGAGGTTTCATTAGAATAGAACCCCAAAACCTTGATAGTGGCAATTTCTCTGATTCGTTCTGTTATGTTAATGTTGGTCAGATTATAAAGTACTATGAATGCCAGTGCTGCAGCACAGAGGACTACCAGCAGAATTATGTAATCAAGGCTTTGCATGATATTTTCGATACGCGCTCTGAAATCATCTGTAACTGTAACTGCAGAAACGTGCAGGGAATCCATAAGTTTTGCTCCGCCTTCGTGGAGTTTTTTCGGTTCGCCTTCGTCATTTCTATAGGTCTGAACATAAGCAGAGTTGACTTCTGACTCTCCGTAAACATCAGCATAGGTGTCCATTGTTATGTACAGGTAATTGTAAACAAAGTTTTCGCACAGAGCAGTGATTTCAACAGTGATTTCGTTCATATCGCTGTCGTAAACGGTTATCTCATCGCCTACTCCAAGTCCCAGGCTCTGCGCAAGATTTGTGTTGATGACGCCTTCACCCTTTGAAGGATATGAAATAGGTCCATCGTCGTTGTATATGCTGATAAAGTCGTTTACAGGGTCATCTGCATTACATACCACCAGATTTACTGATTTGATGGCGCCGTCAGCATGAGCATCTACGGTTTTGGTGTTCAGGAATAATGCATCTGCTACAACATCTTTGTTATCTTCTGTAAATTCCTTCATATCTGCTTCTGTCATGTCCTTATTAAAGGTAACGGTGTAATCTATATGAAGAATTCTTTCGTACTGAGTGGAAACCACGTCTCTGATGGAGTCATTTACACCAAATGCTGCAACTAAGAGGGCTGTACATCCACAAATGCCCAGAACCATCATAAAGAATCTCTTTTTGTAACGGAAAATATTTCTTGCGGAAACTTTGTGCAGGAACTTGAGTCTCTTCCAGATGAAAGTAATTCTTTCGAGAAGAATTCTCTTTCCTGCAGGAGGTGCTTTAGGTCTGATAAGCTGTGCAGGTACCTGCTTGAGTTCCGCATAGCAGGAGTAAACCGTAGTACCTACAGAACAAAGGATTGATGCGAGTACAAGCAGTATGCCAAGTAACCAGTCTACATAGAATATTATATCAGCAAAGTTGTACATCATGCCGTAAGCCGTCCAGATTACCCAGGTAAAGAGATATACACCGATGAAGAATCCTGCGATTCCGCCAATCAGTGCTGAGCTGCCCGAATAGAATATGTATTTTCCGAGAA
Organism: Bacillota bacterium; assembly: GCA_017440275.1. Classification (GTDB taxonomy): domain Bacteria; phylum Bacillota; class Clostridia; order Peptostreptococcales; family Anaerovoracaceae; genus Fimisoma. The sequence goes on from JAFSHN010000030.1 coordinate 39,459, forward strand.
TCTGTCCTGAACTGTATCCCAGAGATTTAAAAACACCAATCTGTGTTCTCTGTTCTTCCACCATTCTGCTCATGGTAGTCATACAAACAAGTGCGGCTACCAGGAAGAAGAAAATAGGGAATACGTTGGCTATGCCGTCTACGATGGAAATGTCGCTGTCAAAGCATACATAACCTATATTTGTCTCTCTGGAAAGAACATAGGTTGTTGGATTTTCCAGATTGTCGATTTCCTTTTCAGCTTTAGCAAGATCCCGTTCAGCTTTTGCTATCTGGACTTTACCGTCTTTGATTTGTTTTTTTGCATCATTGAGCTGCTTTTCACCGGCTTTAAGCTCTGCTTCGGCGTCATCGATTTGCTTTTTTAATGAATCTAGGGAAGCTTTAGTATTATTGTAGTCCTTTTCGATTCTCGCCTTCTCGGTCTTATACTGTTCCTCGGTAATCAAGCCAAATCTGTATGAGTTATCAAGTTGTGATAAGGCTAAATCCCGGGTAGCTTCAATCTGTTTTATAGAACTTTCGTAATATTTTTTACTTTGCTCAAGGATTTCCAACCCTGATGACAGAGATTGATTGCCGCTGCCCATCAAAGACTCGGCTTGTTCGAGTTCCTTTTTCTTGGATTCCAACTCCGCTCTGCCGTCTTCAACTTTTTGGCGTGCATCGTCAATGATGGCATTATAGCGTCTCTCTGAACATTTTTTCAAAGCGTTTTCAAGAGGTTTTTCGGCATCTTTCATAATACGCTCGTATTCATCGGTGAAGATGAATGCGGATTCGGCAAGTTTTACATAGATTTCAGTGTAAACCTCCGATGAAAAGCCATCAGGGGTAAGTATGATGAAACCTGCCACTGTTCCGTCGCCTACAGATGTTGAGCCCCTTTCAAAATTCAGAAAGAGAGGGGAGTTGGCTATACCTGTTAGCGTATATGTATCATAAGCCAGTATATCGAGGGTGTTTTCCTCGTTGTTCTTGCTTACCAGAATTTTTTTGCCGATGTCATCTTCACTGAAATATAAAGCATCGCCCAAACACTCATCGTCGTTTGAAGGCATAGAACCTGCCACGAGAGAAGGGGTGTTGATATTCTTTGATATAGTCAGGAACTTTGTACCGATTTCGCTGGCCTCGTCGTTTCCAACCTGAACCAAAACATCAGCAGAATATGAACCTTCAGCAGTTCCTACCTGATATACATCGTTGATTATATCCACATCTTCATCTTCCAGACCCAATGTGGAAATGAGCTGGTAGTCAAAGAATTTGTGCTCTTGTAAATATGTGTTGCCTGTTTCAAGGAAAGCAGGTCTGCAGGCCTTCAGCCCGGCGAAGAAACCTACACCCAGCGCTACAATAGCCAAAATTGCCATCCAGCGACCGAGGCTGCCCCGAATCTCCCTGAGGGTGGTCTTAAATAAAGTGTTTTTCAATGGCGCACCTCTCTTTTACCATTCAATCTGTTCAACAGGCAGTGGATTGTCGTTGATTTCCATAGAATCTACAGTACCGTTTTTTACATGGATGATTCTGTCTGCCATTGGAGCTATTGCCAGGTTGTGAGTAATAATGATGACTGTCATCTTTGTCTGGCGGGCAGTATCCTGGAGCAGTTTGAGAATAGCCTTGCCTGTGTTGTAGTCAAGAGCACCCGTAGGTTCATCGCAAAGAAGCAGTTTCGGATTCTTTGCCAGAGCTCTTGCAATGGCAACTCTTTGCTGTTCTCCCCCTGAAAGCTGGGAAGGGAAGTTGTTTAATCTGTGGGAGAGCCCTACCTTTTCCAGTGCAACTTCCGAATCCATAGGATTCTTGCAAATTTGTGTTGCAAGGGATACGTTTTCCAATGCAGTCAGGTTTTGCACCAGGTTATAGAACTGGAATACGAAACCGATATCGTAACGTCTGTATGTAGTCAGTTCTTTCTGGTTGTATTTGGAAATCTCTTTGCCATCAAGCCATACCTCACCTTCTGAAAGGGTATCCATACCACCTAAAATATTTAATAAAGTGGTTTTTCCGGCACCGGAAGGACCTACGATTACGCAGATTTCGCCTTCTTCTATTTCAAATGAAGCGTCTCTCAAAGCCTCAATTGAAACTTCTCCCATCTGATAGACCTTCTTAACATGTTCAAATTTAACAAATGCCCCCATGACATCCTCCTGATATATGCATCGATTAATAATTTTTTGTGAGCATAGTTTTAATTTTTTCCTGAGTCCTCGCCTGACTCGCATTGTTCTCTCATCTATGCGCTCCTCGCATAGTATTATAGTTGTGTATGCGGAAAGGAAAAAAATTAAAACTATACTCACTTAAATATTAATGAATTATTATAGCATATTTATGAGGACTTCAAAAGGGTTAATCTGTGTCGCCATGCTGAAAACAGTGCAAAGAAACTGCAAAGAATTGTTAGAAATGTTAAAGAAACCAAGTCTTTTTCTGTCAATGGAATAAAAAAAGCAATTAAAAATCCCAAGGGCAGGAAAATCGCTGATGAAACCAGTCGGCTATTGATGTTTCCCGGTCCGAACATGTAAAAGCAAAAAACAGGCAGCAGACACAGAGTCATAGTTAAAACACCGCCAAAGAGAAAGACGGCTATGTTTTGTACAAAGGGTGCGTAGTTATAAAAAGATAGAAACATAGTACACAATTCTGATAAAAAGATTAACAAAATGCAGCTGCTGAAAACTCCTTTTTTATTGCAAAAAAGTGAAGAAATCAACGGTGCTGCAACTGCCCCTGAAGCCATATACGAAAGACTGGAATTTAAACTTGAATTTGAGACAGCCATCATATACATGAGTCCTTGAGCAAGTCCCAAAAATAAAAAGAAAAGAGCTGCAGGCAACAGTTTTCTGTTTAACCGGGGGCTTATGCGTTGAGAATGTGATAATAAAGGATCTTTGTAGGCGGCGGGGAATTTTTTTATGAGCACTGAACCAATCATAGTTAAAACTAAACATACTGAGCTTCCGCCGAGAGGATATGCAGCAATCAGGTTGCTGAAAATAATTCCAAGCAAGGAGGAAAAACTCCATATAGTGCCGGAGAACATTACTTTATTGTTGCCAAACCACATAATAGTCAAATTAGACGGTATAAGCAAAAGAAGGGCACCGCAGGATAATCCGATCAAAGCAAAGCCGACGGTATTTATTACATTATTACTGCTGAACAGGTATAAAAGAATTCCGTAAAAAGAAAAAAGTCCGTTTAAGCAGACTAAAGTGCGGATGGAGATGAGAACAAAAAGCATTTTTGCAAAATAGACGCCTGCTGATGCCGAAAGTAACAGTATGAAGAGAGATTCCTTGCTGTAAACCACCGGAATAAATGCGATGGAAGAACTGATGATACTCACTAGCCCTATAGTTATTTTATACTCATGCGGGAAATTTTGCATTTTGTCCTCCTTTTTTAACATTAAGCATAGTTTTTTTCAAAAAATATGTTTTATACTTTGCATTTACTGTAAAAATATGCTAAAATTTTAAAAAATTTATGATAACATTAGGGATGATATTATGAAAAAGTTTTTAGAAGAGAAACTTAATATTGTAATGGATGGTAATATGCATGTAAATGAACTGATTGCTTCCGCAATCGTGGTCGTAGTTATCCTTCTTATTATCTTACTTATCGTAGACAAAATAAAACGCGATAGAAATAAAGAGGCGACTATTTTTAGCCATCGCAAGAACAAATACAAAAATAGAATCGGAAAGAAACACAAATTCTAGTCAAAGGCTATGTATTCCCCGCAGTGTGCTGCGGGGTTTTTTATTGTCTAAAAGAAACCGTACCCGTTAGTTTCACAGCACTGACAAGCTCCTGAGGCAAAAGATGAATGGGAGGAAGAAGGCTCTGGTTTCTCATCACAGCAGCAGTTGTCCCGTATATCAAAACATTCTGCTTCGTGAGCATTGCAAGGGTTACATTGACCTACATCGTCGCAAGGTGTATCTACTTCATAGGCACTTAAGTTAAACAGGGTAGGTCTGATTGTTTTTAATTCCAGTTGCGGTGTAATAACGAGAGAACCTGTTAATGTTATTACAGGTGCTTCTATAGTACCGGTAACTGTGATAACCGGATTTAAGAAGGATGCACAGGCGTCAAATCCAAGAAGCAGAGAAGGAGTGATATTGTCCTTTTGACAAGGGATTTCTGCACCACAGAAAGCAAAAGTGGAAGCTCCGGTAACTGCAACGGGTTCGCCTTCAAGTGGTGAGAAACACAGTCTGAATGGACATGTTGCACCTCCCGAAGTGAGGGTTCCTTCTACAACGATTGTGGCAAGCAGGCTCCAAGGTCCTGCAGCAGTTATCATTACAAAATTGCCCGGGCATTGACTTGAACAAGGAGACTTACATTGACATCTGGTTATTTCCGGGATGATGGCAGAAATGTCACCGATATACTGTCCGCCGCTGGCTGTTATAGCTGTTATCGGAAGTCCATCAACCGTAACATCTGTAGCTGTCAGAGTTGCCGGTGCAGTTAAGTTATAGGAATGAACTATAACAAAAGCATTATCTGCAACAAAAGTCGTACCGGGACCTATAACTACATCGCAGCAACAGTTGCAGTTGTAATTGCAGTTGCAAGGGTTATTCATATCGGACTGTTGACCGCAGGAATAATTATTTGAGCCGATAGTGAGCTGCTGCGAAAAAGTTTCGGCAGTAGTCGTCAAAGCGGTCATAATAGGCGAAGCCTTTTCCGTATTTCTATAAAAAATCTTATCCAGGTACACAAGGCTTTGTCCGTTGTTAAAACCGTTGTTTAAACAATTCATAGATAATCCTCTTTCTTTAATAAACTACTCTTTAAGAGTAGTTTTTATTTATTTTATGTGGGGTGTTCATTTCCAATAAAGTTTGCAAAAAAATGAGGTGCAAACCGTTGGAAACTCACTTACTCATACATAAAACACACAAAAAAGTTTGCAACTTTTATATATACTATGAGATTTTAAAAGAAAGTGTTTCAATAAAGTTTGCAAAAAGTATTTACAGGCTTTGATGATTATGTTAATATCTTCACAATCGGTGGAGGGCGGGCATATCTCGGATGTGTCCGCCCTTTTGTTGTACAAAAAATTAAGAAAGGACGGACGAATATGAAAAAGAGTTTTAAAAAATTTGTATCATTAGTAGTGGTAATGTGTTTAGTGGTCACGGCTGTACCGGTCTATGCCTTCGCAGATGATGCGGTAACCGGTACAGGCACGGCTACTACAAGCGATACTTCAGTAGCTGAAACAGAAGTCTTAGCTGAAATCGAATCACTAAGAGATGAAACTACAAAGCATTTTCTAAATAGCGATGGCAGTTTTACGGCCATCGAATATATGACGCCCGTCCATTTTAAAGAAAAGGGCTCTGATGAGTGGACAGAAATTGATAACACCCTGGTGGAAACAGAGGCGACTAAAACGGGACAAGAAACTACCTACAAACCGAGGCAATCTCCACTAGACGTTACAATCACTGAGAGTGATTCAGGAAACACCGTAAGCTACAAAGACGGCAAGTATGAAATTTCCTGGCAA
>JAFSHN010000031.1 GCA_017440275.1 Bacillota bacterium
ATTTTAAGCCGACATTGTCATAATGAAAGTACAAGGAGGGTGTGAAATGCGTTTAGGTCAGACAATACAACAAATCAGAAAAGACAACAATCTGACACAAGAAAGATTTGCAGATTTATTTCACGTCACAAGACAGACTGTGTCAAATTGGGAAAATGAAAAAAGTTACCCCGATTTAATAACCTTAGTTGCCATCAGTAATCAATTTGACATTTCTCTTGATAAAATGCTCAAGGAGGACGTTAAAATGACAGAAGAATTAAATAACGAAATTGAATGGGCGAAGAAGAGCAAAAAGAGAAGAACAAAAGTCCTCGTATTAGCGGCCATTCTCCTTATGGCGTGTACACTTTTCCCCGGCGGAGCATTAAGAACGGCAGTATTTTTCCACTCGCCCGTAAGTGCGGTTACAATGTCATATGAAGAAATTCAATTAAGTGATGAGGGTGAAAGACTGTACAGAATTACAGAAAACGAACCGGTTGAGAAGGCAACGCAAGGGCATCTTTACACTTGGGTGGTACATGAATGGGGACCATTCCATTTTGCAGAATACTACGGTGAGTGTTAATGAAGAAACGAAAGTCTGAGTTCAACTCATTTTATCAAACGATCATAATAGATGTCGAAGAATGAATGTGGTAAAACATAACAAAAAAAGACAAAGAGGTCCTATATATGATTAAAAATGATCGAAAGGAACTCTCTCAGTCTGATTCCGGCTTGCTTCGTACTTGCAAAGACAGTGTGTTACGAATGTTATTTAACGATGAAGAAATAGAGAGATGTTTGGAAAGAGCCAATTCATTGCACAAAAAAGCTTCTTGAGACGAATCGCATCGATGACCTTAAGAAGGCAGTGGCTGATGCCGAGTATCAGAACAAACTATTTGAAGAATTTAATTTGTAATCACAAAATAAAAAATACCGTATCCCGGTTTAAACGAGATACGGTATTTTTGTTGACTTAATCCGCGTCGTTGGAAAGACCCATCTTGTCAATAACAAACATTGCAAAACCCATTACGATGCCGATGATAGTTGCAAGACACATACCTGTCAACTGAACTTCGCCGATCTGGATTGCAACGCCGGAAAGACCTGTCACGAAAACAACTGCTGTCATCGCTAAGTTGCGAGGTTTTGAGTAGTCAACCTGCTTGTCTACAAGAAGTCTGATGCCGGAAGCGGCAATCATTCCGTAAAGCAGGAAGCTGATACCACCCATTACAGGACCCGGAATTGTGTTGATAACAGCACTTACTTTACCGAAGAAAGCAAGGAACATAGAGAAGATTGCAGCGCCGCCGATTACCCATGTGCTGTAAACTTTGGTTACTGCCATTACGCCGATGTTTTCGCCGTAGGTGGTTGTAGGAACAGAACCGCAAAGACCGGAAATCATAGTGGAAAGCCCGTCTGCAAACATTGATCTGTGAAGCCCCGGGTCTCTCAAAAGGTCTTTGCCGACAATCTGGCCGGTTACAATCTGATGACTGATGTGTTCTGAAATAACTGTCAGACATGCAGGAATAATAATTATAATTGCGGCAAGGTCAAATTTCGGTGCACTGAAAGCAGGCATTTCGAAAAGCGGTGCCGTTGCCACAGGCCCAAAGTCTACCATTCCTAAAACTGCGGAAAGTGCATAACCTGATACGATTGCGATGAGGATTGCAATGGCAGCTGCGAAGCCTTTAAAAACAACTTGTCCGATTACTGCAAGCGCCAGAGTAAATACGAAAATGAGAACGCATTTCATATCGATGGCACCTCCGTTTGCGCTGACAATCTGGCCGGTACTTGCTGCCGAACCTGCCAGTTCAAGACCAATAAGTGCTACGATAGGACCCATAGCAGCCGGTGGAAGAACGGCATCAATCCACTCAACACCAACGAATTTAACTAAAAGACCTGTCAGTGCAAATATGGCACCCGCAACCACGTAGCCACCGAGCGCATATTGGAAGCCCAGGCCGTCCGCTGCAAGAACAATAAATGTAGGTGATAAAAAGGCGAAACTGGACCCCAGATAGGCCGGAGATCTGCCTTTTGTAATAAACATAAAAAGTATGGTTCCAATCCCGTTCATTAGCAGAACGATAGACGCCGGGATTCCTACCAGGACGGGAACTAATACCGAAGCACTGAACATAGCAAAAGTATGTTGAATACTTAGAGGTATCCATTGACCGATAGGAGGTTTTTCATTTATTCCGATAACTTTTTTCTCGCTCATAACCTTGAGATCCTCCTTAATTTATTTGTTTAATAATATAACATTTTATTGTGCAGTGCAAACAAAAACTGTGGATTTATTTTGTTGACACTCACTTTTTACAGTGCTATAATGACACTAATTTAATAATAAACCGTTGAAGCGGAAGTAAAGACAATGATGACATCACAGAGAGTCCGGGAGGATGAGAGCCGGATATGAAACAAATTGTCAAATGGGCCGCTGAGGGTGCAGTCAAATGGGTTTTGGACCAGAGTATTCTGCAACGTGTAGGCATACGTAAGTTGCCGGGGGTATGTTGGTATCCTGCTAAGTGCGTGGAAGTTTCCATGAATCGAGGTGGCACCGCGGATAAGTAGTTATTCGTCCTTGATAGAAGATAATTCTGTCAAGGACGTTTTTGTTTACCGTCCATTGACAGACAAGCACACCAAACACAAACAAAAGTATGGAGGTATTTAAAATGATCTACAATGGGGTTGATTTTGACACTTATTTCAAAAATTATCCTGACAAAAATGGATATTTCGGAAAGTATGGCGGCGTATACATTGAACCTGAACTAAAAGCTGCCATGGCAGAAATTACTGAAAGTTACTTTACTATCTGCAAATCCCGCAAATTTATCAGCGACTTAAGAAGAATCCGTAAGGAATTCCAGGGAAGACCTACACCTATTTCACATCTTGAAAGATTGTCAGCAAGTCTGGGCAACGTGCAGCTTTATGCTAAAAGAGAGGATTTAAACCACTCAGGCGCACATAAGCTGAACCACTGCATGGGAGAAGCTCTGCTGGCTAAATATATGGGTAAGAAAAAAGTAATCGCAGAAACAGGCGCCGGACAGCACGGTGTTGCTTTGGCTACAGCGGCCGCTTACTTCGGACTTGAATGCGATATTTATATGGGCTCTGTAGACATTAAGAAACAGGCACCAAACGTTGCAAGAATGAAGATTCTGGGAGCAAACGTAGTAGAAGTTACTCACGGGCTCGCAACGCTCAAAGAAGCCGTGGATGCAGCTTTTGAAGCATACGCAAGAGAATATAAAGACAGTATTTACTGCATTGGTTCCGTTTTAGGACCTCATCCATTCCCAATGATGGTAAGAGATTTCCAAAGCGTTGTTGGTATCGAAGCAAGAGAACAGTTCGTAGAAATGACAGGAGAGCTTCCTGACGCAGTAGTTGCCTGCGTAGGCGGTGGCTCAAACGCAGCAGGTATGTTTGCAGGCTTCCTCAACGATCCTGTAGATATTTACGGTATCGAACCTCTTGGAAGAGGTCCTAAGCTGGGAGATCACGCGGCTAGCCTGATGTATGGCGAAGAAGGCATTATGCACGGCTTTAACAGCATCATGCTCAAGGATGAAAAGGGCGAGCCTGCACCTGTTTATTCAGTAGCCAGTGGCCTTGACTATCCTTCCTCCGGTCCTGAACATGCTTTCTTACATGACCTTGGAAGAGTTAAATACGATGTTATTGATGATGAAGAAACTATTGATGCATTCTTCAGACTTTCAAGAATGGAAGGTATAATTCCAGCCATCGAAAGTGCTCATGCTGTCGCTTATGGTATAAAGCTGGCTAAGCAGATGGGAACAGGATCTGTTCTCATCAATCTTTCCGGCAGAGGCGACAAAGATATGGATTATGTAATCGAAAACTACGGTATCAGAGATATAAAATAAGGGAGACCTTTTATGGCACGTAAAATTATAGTTTCAATGGATTTTCTTGATGAGAAACTAAAAGAAAGGGTGGCAGAGGCTAGCCGGAAACTGGGGTTTGAACCGGTTTTTTATGACAAGGCCAAAGATATAGGCCCTGAAATTGCCGACGCAGAGATACTTTTTGGTTCCAATATGCAGGATTATCTCAAAGAAGCCTCTTCCATGAAGTGGTTCTGCAACACCTATGCGGGATGCGAAAGATATATGAATCCCGGCGTATGGCCAAAGCAAGAGTGTTTGTTTACCAACTCTTCAGGGGCGTACGGACTTGGGATTTCAGAGCACATTGTTATGGTGCTTCTTATGATGCTGCGCAGAATGCCTGAATATCAGCGAGACCTGGCAGAAAAAAAGTGGACGTTTTATGAGCCGATTCGCTCCGTTCATGGTCTTAAAGTAACAATTCTTGGAACCGGAGATATAGGAACTCACACTGCAAGAAGTCTTACGGCTATGGGAGCAGAAGTAAGAGGTATCCGAAGAGATGTAACAAAGAAGTCAGATTCAGCCTTTAAAGAAATATGGGCAACTGAAGATATTGATAAGATCTTGCCGGACACAGACGCTTTGATAATGGCAGTGCCGTCCACTTCAGAAACGACGCATATTATTGATCGTGAACGAATGAATCTATTGCCGAAGGGGGCATATATAATAAATGTAGGCAGGGGAGCGGCATTGGACCAGAAGGCTCTCATTGACGCCCTGAATTCAGAACACTTAGCGGGAGCCGCCCTTGATGTAATGATTCCCGAACCGCTTCCTGCGGATCACCCTTTATGGAATGCAAAAAATATATTGCTGACACCTCATTGTTCAGGTGATACTGCATTGTATTATGCAAAGGAAAAGGTTGTGGATATGTTCCTTGAAAATCTGGAACTATACGCCGCAGGTAAGCCTATGAAGAGGATGGTAGACCTCAAACAAGGATATTAAATAATAGAGGGTATGACCCGACGGTCATACCCTTTTAATATACATTTATTCGGAAATATCATTTTTATAGTAATAATATGATGCGATAATACAAATAAAAAGCCATAGAACAACCATAACGATTAAAGCAATTCCAATTATGTCAGAAGATAGAACGAGGGAAAGCAAAATCAATATAACTCCGAAGACTATTGAAGAAAATCCTCCAAAACGCTGACATTTTTGCCATACACGGTCGTTTGCCATACTCCACTTGGTCCTGAGACCGAAAGTGGAATTGCGAGGAACTTTAGGCATAATAAACCCAAAACAAATGAGGAGGAGACCAATTCCGACACCGACGAAGTCTATTCCTACGGAGTTGGAGGATGGAGCTTCAAGACCATAGTTGACGCTTTGAAGCATATAATAAAAACCGAGAGCTGTAATAAAAATCAGAGTGACAAAGGCTACATAAAGAAGACTTTTTTCGTCTTTATCCTGCGATTTTTTCCCGTAGTAGCGAGCAAAAAGAAGGAAAAATACTCCAAGGCCTATGGTTGCCAAAGGAAAGATAAGGTTTTCGTATTTACTTCCCATACGATTTATTTCACCCTGCAAATTATAGTGCATAGGAACAATGTCAGGCATAAGAGCTATGAATATTGCCGTTCCTACAATGCTAATCAACATAATGAAACAACACAGATAATATAATTTTTTATTCATAAGATTCTCCTTTTACCGTAAAGTGAGCTCCGGATGATAAATGAACCGAACTGCCGTCTCGGCCATTTCCCGAGGCGATTTATCGAATTTCTCGTGATGCCACTGGATTACAAGTGACATAATTCCAGAGATAAAGAAAACTGTGATGTATTCGCGCGAATCCTCGTCATGAGCCGGAAATATGGTTCCTGAAAGGGCAGCAGTGCTTACAGAATAGCTGATGGCTCTCTGAAGCAAAACTCCGCTCAAATCATTGTAAGCTAACGCGTCAAGCAGATTTTTTTTATCCAGCCAAAATTTAAAGAATGCGGCCAAAACCTCTCGCGGATCCGACGTCGAATTTTGGAATTGGAAAAAAGCTTTTAAAGCGTCTATTAGAGTGTGGTCAATGAGGGCATATAAAGCACCTTCCTTGCTGCTGAAATATCGGTAGAATGCTTTGCGCGGGATGTTCATATAATTACATAAATCCACTACAGATAGGTTTTCAAAGTGCCTGTGGAGAAGTATCTCCAGAATGCCTGCTTCAAGTTCTCTTTGCCTTGAAATGGTGCGGTTTGTAGTACACTGCCTATACATAAGAAATCTCCTTTTTACCCTTTTCTAAATAATAGCAAAAATTTTCCATAAAAACAACGGCGTTTCGCCAAAAAATGTCACAAAAGTGACATTTTGCCCCTTTTTTTAATTTGTTAAATTTGTTACAATATAGTCGATTTTATGCAATTATATTTCTATATTTATTAGGAGGATAGTCCAATGGGCAAGAAAGTTACCCTTGACGAAAAGGGTTTCCGCAAGTTTAGCATGCGCGACAATATCGCATATGCTGCAGGTGACTTCGGTTGCAATATGTCATTCGCACTGAAGGGCACATTAATTATTTTCTGGACACAGTTTATGGGCATGGATTCCATGCTGTACGCAGGACTGTTACTGTTAGTACAGGCTTGGGATGCTATCAATGACCCAATTATTGGTTCCATCATCGACGCTGACAGACATCAGTACAAGAGAAATAAGTTTTTACAGTACATTTTCTGGGGTTCAATCGGTTTAGTAGTAGCAGGTGCTCTTTGCTTCGTACCAGTGCCTGGTGCACCGGCAATGGCTAAGAACATTATCTTCGTTGCAGGTTATGTAATCTGGGACGCATTCTACACAGTAGCAAACGTTCCTTACGGCTCCTTATTATCCCTGATTTCAAATGACCAGGGTGACAGAGCTTCCTTATCTGCATTCAGATCCATCGGTTCCTTAGTTGGTAACATGGTGCCAATGATTATTCTGCCTTTCATCATTTATGATGATAATCAGGATATCGTAGGTGAAAGAGTATTTATCGCAGCATTAATCATGGGTATCTTAGGATTCATTTCCTTCCAGTTCATGATTAAGAATACTGAAATCAGAGTTGATACAGAAGTTAAGGCCGGAGAAGAACTTCCAAAGTTCAACATTGTTAAGGCGCTTGGAAACTTCATTAAGAACAGACCTGCAGTTGGTGCTACAATCGCAGCAATGGGTATGTTCATCGGTATGCAGGGTGCTACTGCAGCAGTAACTGTATTATTCCAGTCCTACTTCAATGCTGTAAAGTTATCCGGCGTAGTATCTGCATTCTCTATGATTCCTATCATTCTGTTCACACCACTGGCTCGTAAGATGGTAGTTAAGTACGGACAGAAGGAACTGGCAACAGTAGGTTCCATCGCAGCAGTTATTTCCGGCGTTCTGATGGTTGTACTTCCAATTACTCCTGATATGACAGGTGTTGCTATCTATATCGGATGTCAGTTAATCTTCGCATTAGGTATGGGTATCTATTCCACAGTATCCTGGGGTATGATGGGCGATGCTATCGACTACAACGAATGGAAGAACGGCACAAGAGAAGAAGGTACAGTATACGCTATGCACTCCTTCTTCAGAAAACTGGCTCAGGGCGCAGGTCCTTCTTTAGTTCTGGTTATCATGGTATGGCTGGGATATGTTGAAGAAAACAAGGGCAGCCAGGTATTCGAAGTTGCTGAAAATATGCGTTATTTAGTAGCAGTTCTGTACTTAGTAGCAGCAATCTTCATGTTTGTAGGTTTAGTATTAGTTTACAACTTAGACAAGAAGACTACAGCACAGATGAAGGAAGAATTAGAAGCTCGCCACGCACACGCAGAATAATTAAAGAATTCTACATAAAAGCAGTTTCTCATATGAGGAACTGCTTTTTTATATGTCCTGAAAGTGGTATAATACTTAACAGCAATATAATCAGAAAGGAATCAAGCTCTTGGATTTTGTAAAGAAACTGGTACCGGAATCGAAAAAATTAAGGTTTTTAGCAGCCTTGTGTATGATTGTGTGGGCTGCATTTGTGGGAATGTTGTTTTTTGTAGGAATCTTTCCCCCACTTTTAAGTCTCCTGGCTTCAGTGATTTTGTTAGCAGCACTTGTAGGCATTTTAAAATTGCTTGCAGACTGTAAAGATAATCACGTAAAAGGTAAGGTCGGAATCGTATTGGCTGTGTTTTTAATTTTCGTGCTCGCAACGGGAATTAATTATTTGTACAGTACATATTCTCTGTTCAATAACATCAGCGATAATAAACAGGTTGAAACATATCACGTAATTGTGCTGAGAGGCAGCGGCTACAACAATCTGGATGACATAGAAGGTAAAAATGTTTATACGATGGATTTTCAGGGGGAAGCACTCAAAGAAGCAAAGAAACTGCTTCGCAAAGAGGTAAATGTTCTCTATGAAGTCGGGGGAGACTATCTGGAAACAGGCAATAAATTAATTGACAGTAAGGGAAAGACTCATAAGGAAATTCTTTTTATTAGCAATTCCTATTATAGTATTCTTTGTGAAGAAATCGAAGATTTTAAGTGGAAAACCAAGGCTATACATACACTTACGGTAGACGTGGGTAAAATAGATACCACAAAGGCAGTTAATGTTACGGAGGATGCCTTTAATATCTACGTTAGCGGAATCGATGCCTATGGCAGCATAGGAACTGTATCACGAAGCGATGTCAACATGATTATCAGTGTTAATCCGCAGACTAAAGAAATACTTCTCACTTCTATTCCTAGAGATATGTACCTGACACTTCATTCCTTTGGTAAAAAGGACAAGCTGACCCATTCAGGCATCTACGGCATCAATGAAACTGTTAACACAGTTGAAGACTGGCTCGACATAGATTTGAACTACTATGTGAGAGTTAACTTTACCACATTGATCGGCGTTGTGGATGCTATCGGCGGAATCGACGTAGAATCTGAACGTGCCTTCAAATCTTCCGTATCTCAATACAGCTATGTAAAGGGAACTAATCATTTGAGTGGAGAAGCGGCCCTGTATTTTGCCAGAGAAAGAAAATCCCTGGGCGGTGACAGTGAACGTATTAAAAATCAGCAGAGAGTGGTTAAGGCTGTTATAGACAAGGTAGCAAGTCCTGCTATTCTGACCAAATACACCAAGATTCTCAAGTCTGTGCAGAGCAAGATCCAAACCAGCTTTACAAACGAAGATATTACTTCTTTCCTGCAGATGTATCTGGGTGACTTAAGTAATTGGACCATCAATTCAATCACAATAGAAGGAACTGAAAGCAGCGGACCAACTTACAGTATGGGCAGCAATCGCCAGCTTTATATTGTAATACCTGATGAAGAATCAGTTAAGGCGGCGCAAAAGTCTATAAATGGTGTTATAAATAGATAGAACATAGGAATATAGGACATTTTAAGGAGGACAGATTATGAAAAAGACGTTAATGTTTCTAGTAGTTTTGACGCTCATTCTGACTGGATGCGGAGGAAATAAATATCCCGAATTTCTAACAGAAAAAAGCTGGGAGTATGATAACAAGACTTGTGCAGAATCCATCAGGTTTGGTGAAGATGGAGAGTTTATCTACAGCGAGGCCTGCGGTTCACCTGTAGGTAATTATGACCTTTATGACGAATACAAGTACAATGAAAAAGATCAAACCATAACGCTCATTCCATGCGAAGGCGGCTTTGATAAAGAAACAATTCAAGTAGTAGAATACAGCGATTCTTCATTAATACTCAAATTCCAAGACGGAAAGGTCAAGGAATTCCGTACTGACCAGGACATTCCTGATGTACCTGAGAAATATATGGACTACATTGAAGGATTCACGGGATACAAATCTGTATATAAATTGGAGGACAACAAAGTTTACATAGGTCCTTCCGGTTTTGACGGAGATGTGGACGGTAAGGATGTTTTCAAGCCGTACGAGTTGGCTTCTGATGCCAAGTTGCATTCTCTTGATGTAAAAACCATTATTAAAGGTGATGCAGAAAAGAGCACCTATAACTATGAGGTTCTGACAAAAGAAGAAGCCTTTTACAATCCGGACAATTCTGTAAGGATAGGCTTTGTATGGCTGAACGAAAACCTGGAAGTGGAAGAAATTCTGTATTTTGGCGAACTTATAATTTGGGAATAACAGGGTGATAGGATGAAAATCGTAGTATCAATCGATTCTTTCAAAGGCAGTCTGTCGTCCATTGAAGCAGGCCGGGCCGTGGAGAAGGGAATCTTAAAAGTGAATAGCAATGCTGAAGTTGTTGTATGCCCGCTTGCAGACGGTGGCGAAGGAACTGTAGATGCACTTGCAGCAGGACTTGGCGGCAAGTTGATTAGTACTACTGTTAAAGGCCCGCTGCTTGAACCTATAGATGCGGAGTACTGTATTTTGCCTGACGGAACTGCCGTAATGGAAATGGCCAAAGCTGCCGGCTTGCCTCTCATTAAGGCAACGGAGCGTAACCCAATGAAGACCACTACCTTTGGAGTAGGGGAATTGATTAAGGATGCCATTGGAAGAGGCTGCAGACATTTTGTTATAGGTATTGGCGGCAGTGCAACTAATGACGGTGGAACAGGAATGCTTACGGCACTGGGATACGAGTTTTTAAACGGTGAAGGTAAACCTGTCGAGCCGGGTGCAGAAGGACTTTTGTCTTTGGAAAGTATATCCGACAAAAATATAATCGGCGAACTCAAAGAATGTACTTTCCGAATTGCGTGTGATGTAACTAATCCGCTCTGTGGTGAGAAAGGCGCCAGTGCCATATACGGTCCTCAAAAGGGCGCAACACCTGAAATGATTCCTGTTCTTGATAAAGCGCTTGCAACCTTTGCAAAAGTTGCCGAGACTGCATCGTCTAAAGCCGATATGAATTATCCGGGAGCCGGAGCGGCAGGAGGAATGGGCTTTGGATTCCTTACCTTTACAAATGCGAGTCTTGAGTCCGGCATTAAAATAGTAATCGAAGAGACGGGTATTGAAGAGCACATTAAGGATGCTGATCTGGTTGTAACCGGCGAAGGAAGGTTGGATAGACAGACCGCAATGGGAAAGGCTCCAATAGGAGTCGCGCGCATCGCCAAGAAGTACGGCAAGAAAGTAATTGCTTTCTGCGGCTGTGTGGGTGAAGGCGCAGAAAAGTGCAACGAAGAAGGCATTGATGCATATTTTCCAATACTTAGAAATATAACCAGCCTTGAAGAAGCAATGAAAAAAGAAAATGCTTTCCGCAATCTGGAGGAAACGGCGGAGCAGGTTTTTAGACTAATCTAATATCAAAAATAAAAAAATCCCCGTGCAAGTGCATGGGGACTTTTTACGCTATTTAAATATATCCATTTTTTCAATTCTGTCAAAAGCTTCTTTGAGTTTATCAACTCCGACTGTGCAGGCTATTCTGATGTAGCCTTCACCGCAGTCGCCGAAAGCGCTTCCCGGCAGGGTAAGAACGTGGGCTTCCTGCAGAATTTTCATCTGAACTTCCTGTGATGTCAGACCTGTCTTCTTAATGTTGAAGAACAGATAGAAAGTACCGCGAGGACTCATAACTGACATATTAGGAATGTTATTGATTCTTTCTGCAGCGTAGAAAACTCTGCTCTTGTATTCCTCTCTCATAGCAGGCTGGATTTCATCTCTGTGAGTCATTGCATAAAGAGCCGCTCTCTGAGAAATTGTTGGTGCAGTAAAGATGAGCTTTTCGCTGATTTGACGAATTACATCGATGATGAAGTCAGGTGCGATGATGTGACCTATTCTCCATCCTGTCATTGTATAATCCTTGGAGAAACTGTTGATTACTATAGTTCTTTCTCTCATTCCATCCACTGACAGCATAGACATAAATGGATTTTCGAAGGAGTAGAGAGTGTAGATTTCATCAGAGATTACAACTAAATCGTGTTTTATTGCAACAGCAGCAATATTTCTCATAGTTTCTTCAGTAAAGCAAGTGCCTGTTGGGTTGTTAGGAGTATTGATTACCAAAGCTTTAGTCTTATCTGTAATGAGGCTTTCCAGTCTTTCGATGTTAATCTGGAAATCTTCTTCTTCGTATGTATTTAAAATCACAGGAACACCGCGAGCCAGTTCAATCTGCTGAGGATACTGTGTGTAATAAGGTGCATGAATGATTACTTCGTCTCCATCATCAAGGATTGCTTGAAGTGCCAGATTCATAGCAAGGCATGCACAAGATACGCAAATTTCTTCATCCTTAATTGGAATATGAAGTTCTTCATGATAATAGTCTAAAATGGCTTTTCTGAGTTCAGGATCTCCCCTGAAATCGGTATATTTAGTGTGTCCTGCCAAAGAATCCTGATATGCGGCATAAGAGATGTTTGCATCTGTAATCAAATCAGGGTCGCCAAGACTAAGATTGATTACATCATCGAATTGTCTTGCCATAGCGTAAGATTTACTCATAGCAGTGCTTGTGTCTTTCCAGAAACGTTTAGTTATAAATCTGTGTTCCATAGTTTTACCTCTTCCGATCTTTAATATAGTATAAATATCCATAAGAATATATAAAAAACACCATTTATCCAATAATACCACTTTTTTGAATAGGTTTACAATACTATTTATAACATTTGTACATAAATACGAATTTAGTGATTATTTACCAATTTATTGTTGAAATTCTACTAAAAGGCGGTTAGAATAACTGTGTATGACAAAAAATGAGAGGTGCATTATGAAAATTCCAAGAACGGCTCGCGCAATTTTAGCGTGTCTTTTGATTTCATTATTATTTGGTTTCAGTTTCATTTTTATCAGAATGTGTGTAATTGAAACTCCGTTATTTACAATGCTTTCCTGGAGAAATATCATTGCGCTGGTTGCAATGACAATATGTGCGAAAATAGGCTTCCTTGATATTCACTTAAAAGGCAAAAATATCAAGCCGTTGCTTCTGCTCAGCTTATACCAGCCAATCCTTTACTATATCCTTGAAGCAATCGGTGTTAAGATGACAACTGCTTCTGAAAGCGGAGTTATGATTGCATGTATTCCAATCGTAACAATGATTTTCAGTATCATATTCTTAAAAGATAAGCCAACAAAGCTGCAGGCCGTTTGTATGGTTATGACTGTAACAGGTGCTGTAATTGTTGCCAGCATCGGCGGTGTTCAGGCATCCGGAAACATCATCGGTTACATAATTCTGCTTCTGGCTGTATGCTGTGATGCGGCATACTCTATCACATCACAGAAGATTCAGGGTTTCACAAGTGCTGAAAAGACTTACGTAATGTGTATTTCCGGAACAGTAATCTTTACTATCGGTGCGCTGATTCAGAATGGAATGGGCGGAACCTTAACTCAGTACTTCACTCTGCCATTTACAAACTCCGGATTCTTAATTTGCGTACTGTATCTGGCAATCGGATGCAATATCATTGCATTCCTCTGCACTAACTACGCAATTTCCATCATCGGAGCAACAAGAAGAGCTGCCTTCGCAGGCGTATCCACTGTTATCACAGTTATTGCAGGTGTATTTATCCTGGGAGAATCTTTCACTTGGATTCAGGCTATTGCGACAGTGCTGATTCTGGTAGGTGCAACAGGTGTAAACTTCGTAGGCAAAAAGAAAGAATTAGAATAATATTTAAAGGCGGCTTCGGCTGCCTTTTTTATAGGTGACAAAAATGAAAGAGGCAAGAATTAAAAAAGTTTTGGCAAATATGAAAAAACAGGGGCTTACGCAGATAATAGTTTCAGACGACGACGCTCTCGTTTATCTTCTCGGCAAAACTCCGGGCTCAGCAGAGCGTCTAGGAGTATTGTTTATAAAAGAAGACGGCAGCCTTGATATGTTTGTAAACAGTATTTGCTGCTTTGAAGCACCGGAAGGAGTAAAGCTCCATCTGCATCAGGATGGAGAAGATGTGCTCGGAGAACTGGTTTTGCATGCTGACAGCGGTCAACTGGGAATAGATAAAAATTGGCATGCGAAGTGGCTTGTGGAGCTTATCCAAAGGCGACCTGATATAAAGGCCGTTCACGGCTCCGGACCTGTAGATGATGCAAGGGCAATTAAAGACGAAGAAGAAAAAGAACTGCTTCGAAAAGCGGGGGAATTGGACGACAAAATGCTTTCTTTTGCAGTTAATCAATTGGGAAAGGGTATGACAGAGGCGCAGCTTGCAAAAACCATTGAGGATGAATTTGTCAAAGCGGGTGCCGGTCCAATGACAGAGGGGCAGCTGGCAATCTATGGCGCAAACTGTGCTCAGCCCCATCACGACCCTGATTCGACTTTACTCAAAGAAGGCGATGCTGTAATCTTTGACCTTTTTGCACCGCTCAACGGTTATTGGTGCGATATGACGAGAACGGTCTTTTATAAAACCGTTTCTGAAGAACACAGAAAAGTTTACGAGACTGTCAAATTGGCTCAACAAGCGGCCATAGATGCGGTTCGCCCCGGAGTGAAACTTGCAGATATTGACAAGGTTGCCCGGGATATTATAACAGAAGCCGGCTACGGCGAATGTTTCATCACAAGAACAGGTCATGGCTGCGGATTGACCGTGCACGAAGCACCCGAGTGTAGCTTTACAAGTACTGACGTATGCCAAGTGGGGATGTGTTTCTCTATTGAGCCGGGTATTTATATCAAGGATAATGTGGGTGTGAGAATAGAGGATTTGGTTATAGTAACTGAAGAGGGCTGCGAAGTCCTGACCAAATATCCGAAGAATTTGATTGTAGTAGGATAGATAACTAAAAATTAAGACAAAAAGCGGCACCTCGAGGTGCCGCTTTTAGCATACAATTATAAAATTGTAAATCTTTCAGGTTTGCTTTCAATATATTCTCTCAAGTTGTCGGAAACTTCGATTTCTGTCAGTTTGAGAGTGTTTTTGATTTTAACGATTCTTGTCTTTAATGGGTCCTGAATTCCTAACTGTTTGATAGCAACGATAATAGCTTCTTTTTCGTCAGTCATTACCAGTGGAATGAATTCTGTCCAAGCGCCGATGGAGCCGCCGCAAGCGATACTGTTTGCGTATGTGGATACGAAGTCAATATTGTCGTAAACTTCCTTTGTTGTCAGGTCTGCAAGACCGATACCGCAAGCATTGCCGTGGCTCAGTTCAGATAATCTCAGTACGATAAGTCTGCCAATCTTAGGGATTCCGGGAGCATTGGCTTTTGCAGGGATTCTTCCTACGATGTTAGTGTCCATACCGAAACCGGAAATGTCTTTGCCGATTTCTTCCATAACTAAAACGTCGATATCAGCAACGCCGATGGAAGGCATAGAAGCTCTTGAAATTTTAAGAAGTTCAGGTTCTCTTGTAAGAATTTCGTCTTTTGTTAATGCTTCCAGAACTTTAACCTTGTCAAATGCGTTTTCAACCAAAGCAATTGCAAAGCCTACATTTGCCTTATCAAAGATCAACTGTGCAGTTTCAGGGAGAATTTTGTCAAAGTTTGCAGTGTTTGCTTCGTGGAGGCTGCTGCAGCCAACGTGTCTTCCAAGACCGATAGCTGCGATTTTGCAAATACCGCTTTCGATGTCTCCGCAGAATTCTGTATGAGGCTTAACTCTGTTGATTAAGACAGTCATATCAGCTTCATAAGCATTCTTGTCCCAGTAAATAGGCAGATCGTTGGAAGCCAGGTTGCCTAAGTGAACAACGTCCATATCAGCCTTGATAGGAACGCCCATTGTTTCTTCTGTGATACCGAAGTCAGCTGCAATCTGCAGACATCCTTCAGGAGTACCGCCACCGTGGCTGCCCATAGCAGTTACGATAAAAGGTTCTGCGCCGCGAGCCTTCAGTTCGTCAATAACAGTTTTAACGATTACGTTGATTCTGTCGATGCATCTTGAACCTACAGCAACACAAACCTTTTGGCCAGGCTTAATCATTGAAGAAATCTTGTCTTGTGCAATCTGTTCTTTAACTTTACCTTCCACATCTTCGATGAGGTCATTTACATAATTCTGTCTTACTTTAATCATTTCAGGCAAGTCAATGTTCAAATCTTTTGGTAATAATATAGGCATAATCCTACCTCCATACAAAATATATTGGTGTTTCGCCGAGATAAACCCGCGTATCTTCCTATCCTAATTAAAGCACCTTTCAGCGTCTTTTTCAACCATATTTTAGGGTAAAATAATTGAATATATCAGACGTATTTTGAATAAAATCTGCATAGCCTGAAGACAAAAACAGAAAAGGAAGGCTTTTCAGACGACATTTCTCAGCATTCAGCCGATTAAAAACTATATGAGTTAAAAAGCAAGTGTTTTCAACGGATAGAGAGACCGCAGACAAAAGATTCAAACCGCTTAATGAATATACATAATAAAGTTATAAAGTTGTAACGCGATAAAGCAGCAGGAACGAGGGCGGTTTTTTGGGAAAAAATAGCCCAAAATCCGCATAAATCAGCGGATTTCAGCGAAAAAGTCTTGGCCTTTTTCCGTCAAAAAAGGTATAATAGATACCAAAGAAATACCGTTTGGAATTTGTATAATTATACAAATAATCTGTATAAAAGAAAAGGAGCGTAGACTATGGCAGTTTATATCAATGGACATGATCTTACAATCGAAGAAGTTATTCGTGTTTGTAGAGAAAATGAAGAAGTTAAATTAACTGAAGATGCTGTTGCCGCAGTGAAAAAGGCAAGAGCTTACATCGAAAAGAAACTGGAAGAAAAGGCTGTGATTTATGGTCTGACAACAGGATTTGGTAAATTTGCCAACATTGTTATTGACCATGACCAGACAGCGCAGCTTCAGAGAAACCTCATTATCAGCCACACTTGCGCAATGGGTAACCCTTACCCAAGACATTTCGTAAGAGCTGCAATGCTCCTGCGCTGCAATGCTCTTTCAAGAGGAAATTCCGGTATCAGACTGGAAACTCTTCAGACTTTAATCGATATGCTGAACAAAGGCGTTCACCCTATAATTCCTGAAAAGGGTTCCTTGGGGGCATCCGGAGACCTGGCACCGCTTTCACACATCGCTCTCGGACTTATCGGTGAAGGTAAAGTTGAATACAAAGGTGAAGTGGTTGACGCTAAAGCTGCGATGGCAGATGCAGGCATAACACCTGTGGAACTGGCAGCAAAAGAAGGGCTGGCGCTCAATAACGGTACTCAGATGATGACAGCAGTAGGTGTAAATGTACTGTGGGATGCAATGAAACTCCAGAAAGTTGCAGACATCGCTTGTGCAATGACCGGCGAAGCACTTCATGCAATCAAGAAAGCTTACGACCATAAAGTTCATGATTTGAGAGGCCAGGAAGGACAGAAAGTTGTAGCAGAAAACCTGCTTACTCTCCTCGAAGGTTCTGAAAACGCACTGCCTTTACAGAAGACAAAGGTTCAGGACCCTTACACTCTGAGATGTATTCCTCAGATTCACGGTGCATCAAGAGATGCAATCAAATATGCTTACGAAAAAGTTTCCAACGAAATCAATGCAGTAACAGATAATCCGCTTGTATTTCCTGATGAAGATGAAGTAATCAGCGGCGGTAACTTCCACGGCCAGCCAATGGCACTGACTTTCGACTTCCTGAAGATGGCGATTTCCGAACTGGCAAACGTATCCGAAAGAAGAACAGAAAGACTGGTTAACCCTGCTTTATCCGAAGGTTTGCCTGCATTCTTAACTAAGGACGGCGGCGTTTGCTCCGGATTTATGATTGCTCAGTATGCAGCAGCTTCTATGGTTTCCGAAAACAAAGTTTATGACCATCCTGCTTGCGTAGACTCCATCCCATCTTCTGCTAACCAGGAAGACCACGTATCTATGGGTACAACTTCCGCAAGAACAGCAGCTATGGTTCTGGACAATGCACAGAAAGTTATCGGTATCGAATTGGCAGCAGCGGCACAGGGTATCTGGCTGAGAGAAGAAATGGGCGAAAAGGGAATTTCACAGTTAGCACCTGCAACAAAGGCAGCTTACGATTATATCAGAACTGTTTCCGCGCCAATCGAAGAAGACGTAATTATGCACGATGAACTGGTTAAGTTCGATGAAATGATTAAGGACGGAAGTCTTCTTGCAGCAGTGGAAAAGGTAGTAACTTTAAAATAAAAAGATTCCAGGAGGAAAAATTATGTTAGATAACAAAGCAATCAGCGAAGCTATGACAATCAAGCTCGATAACGAATATCCTGATTATCCTGAGTTTAAAGAAGGAATCAGAAGAGCTCCTGACAGAGGATTCAGACTGACAAAGGCTCAGACTAAGATTGCACTGAAGAATGCTCTGCGTTATGTTCCTGAAGAACTTCATGAAAAACTGGCTCCTGAGTTTATGGAAGAACTGACAACAAGAGGCAGAATCTACGCGTACAGATACAGACCTGACGAAATTATCACAGGTAAGCCAATTAACGAATACAAAGGCAAATGTCTGGCAGGCAAAGCTTTCCAGGTTATGATTGACAACAATCTGGACTTTGAAGTAGCTTTATATCCTTATGAACTGGTTACATACGGAGAAACAGGTCAGGTTTGCCAGAACTGGCTCCAGTACAGACTCATCAAGAAGTATTTAGAGGAAATGACTGAATATCAGACTCTGGTTGTGGAATCAGGACACCCTCTGGGACTATTCCCTTCAAAGCCTGAAGCTCCAAGAGTAATCATCACAAACTCCATGATGATTGGTATGTATGATAACCTGGCTGACTGGGAAATCGCAGAAGAAATGGGTGTTGCAAACTACGGCCAGATGACTGCAGGCGGCTGGATGTATATCGGACCACAGGGTATCGTTCACGGTACATTCAACACAATCTTGAACGCAGGACGTAAGTATCTGGGTGTTGCTGAACAAGGAGATCTGGAAGGCCATACTTTCGTGTCCTCCGGTCTTGGCGGTATGTCCGGTGCTCAGCCAAAGGCTGCTAACATCGCAAACGCTGTAGGTATCTTTGCAGAAGTTGACCTGTCCAGAATCGAAACAAGACACAATCAGGGCTGGGTTGATGTAATCATGGATGACATCGATGAAATCTTCAAGCTGGCAAACGAAAAGGTTGCGGCTAAAGAAAGCATTTCAATTGCTTACCACGGCAATATCGTAGACCTGCTGGAAGCTGCAGTGGAAAAAGATTTCCATATCGACCTGCTGTCAGACCAGACTTCCTGCCACAACGTATATAACGGCGGTTACTGCCCTGTAGGAATGTCATTCGCAGAAAGAACCAGACTTCTTGGCGAAGACAGAGAAAAGTTCTGCGAAGAAGTTGACAAGACTTTACATAGACACTACAAGGCTATCAAGGGCCTCACAGAAAAGGGAACTTATTTCTTTGACTACGGCAACTCCTTCATGAAGGCTATGTACGACGCAGGAATCAAAGAAATTTCCAAGAACGGTTACGACGACAAAGACGGTTTCATCTGGCCTTCCTACGTTGAAGACATCATGGGACCTGTACTGTTCGACTACGGCTATGGACCATTCAGATGGGTTTGCCTGTCCGGTAAGCCTGAAGACCTGGATGCTACAGATAAGGCTGCTATGGATTGCATTGATCCAACAAGAAGAGCTCAGGATAGAGACAACTGGGTATGGATCAGAGATGCTAAAGAAAACAAGTTAGTTGTAGGTACTCAGGCAAGAATCCTTTATCAGGATGCCGAAGGCAGAACTAACATCGCGCTTAAGTTCAACGAAATGGTAAGAGAAGGCAAAGTTGGCCCTATCATGATGGGCAGAGACCACCACGACGTATCAGGTACTGACTCTCCATTCAGAGAAACTTCCAATATCAAGGACGGTTCTAACGTAATGGCGGATATGGCTGTACAGTGCTTCGCAGGTAACGCTGCAAGAGGTATGTCCCTTTGTGCACTCCACAACGGCGGCGGCGTAGGTATCGGCAAGTCCATCAACGGCGGCTTCGGTCTGCTCCTTGACGGCAGCGAAAGAACTGACGAAATCATTAAGTCCGCAATGATGTGGGACGTAATGGGCGGCGTTGCAAGAAGAAACTGGGCTAGAAACGAAAACGCTCTCTCCACTTCCGTAGAATATAACAAGAATTACGCAGGTAAGGGTCATATTACAATTCCGTTCCTGGCTAATGACGAATTAGTAGATGAAATGATCGACAAATTTGTAAAATAGGAGGCCGCTATGGCTAAATTATTAGTTAAAAATATAGGTACTCTGCAGACCCCTGTTGGCAGCTTCAGCCACAGGGGCGCGCAGCAGGGCGAAAATATAAAGTTGCACGATGCTGCTGTTCTTATTGAAGACGGAATCATCAAAGCAATTACAGAAGAAGGCAAACTTCCTTGCGATGAAGCAGAAGTTGACACTATTTTAGATGCAGAAGGCAAACTGGTTACACCGGGACTTGTTGAGGGTCATACTCATCTGGTTTTCGGCGGCTACAGACAGAACGAAATTCCTTTGAAACTCAAGGGTGCAGGATATCTGGACATCCTCCGTGCCGGCGGCGGCATTATGGACACTGTCCGCAAAACAAGAGAAGCTGATTTTCAGGAACTTTACGACAAGACAGAAGGTTTCTTAGATGAAATGATGTGCCTTGGCGTAACTACTTGTGAAGCAAAGAGTGGCTATGGACTTAATCTGGAAACAGAAGTTAAGATGCTGGAAGTCCTCAAGAAGCTCAACGAAGATCATCCGATGGATATTGTTTCTACCTTTATGCCTGCTCACGCTGTTGAAGCACAGTGGAAAGGCAAAGAAATGGACTATATCAACCTTTGCTGTGAAGAAATGATGCCTTACGTTAAGGAACATGAACTGGCAGAGTTTATTGATATCTTTACAGAAGACTCTGTTTTCAACGTGGAACAGAGCAAGGTTTACCTGGAAAAAGCAAGAGAATTTGGCTTTGGTCTGAAGATTCACGCAGACGAAATTGAAGCTATCGGCGGCTCAGTTTTAGCCGGTGAAATGAAGGCGATTTCTGCAGAACACTTAATTGTAATAGACGATGCAGGAATGGAAGCTCTGGCAAAGGGAGGCACAACAGCGATGTGTCTGCCTGCAACATCCTTCTATCTCGGAGCAACTTTTGCACCTGTAAGAAGAATGATTGACGAATATGGAATCCCTGTAGCAATTGCTTCAGACTTCAATCCGGGCTCCTGCCCATCACTGAATCTGCAGTTCGTAATGAATCTGGGATACCTCAAATACAGAATGACACCTGAAGAAATCCTTACGGCAGTGACTATCAATCCGGCTTGCGGAATCGGCAGAGGAGACAAAGTGGGTACTCTCGAAGTGGGCAAACAGGGCGACCTGGTAATCTGGGACGCTCCTAATATGGAAATGCTTTGCTATCGTTTCGGTTCCAACATGGCACTTCAGACCGTTAAGAAGGGAGAATTAGTATAATGAAATTAGTAGATATGACAGTTAAAGAATACTTAGAAGTTCTCAAATCCGATGCACCTGCACCCGGCGGCGGTTCTGTAAGCGCACTTTCTGCAGCGCAGGGAGCGGCACTGACTTCAATGGTTTGCGAACTGACTATTCCTAAGGAAAAGTTCGCTGAATATAAGGAACTTTGCGAAGAAGTAAAGGCGGATATCCTGAAGGTTTACGATGCACTGGTAGTAGGAATCGACAAGGACACAGAAGCTTTCAACCAGGTTTCTGCAGCATTCAAACTGCCTAAAGCAACTGATGAAGAAAAGGCTGCAAGAAGCAAAGCTATTCAGGCAGCTACAGTGGTAGCAACAAAGGTTCCGTACGAAACCATGGAACTTTGTATGGAAGGCCTTGAAATTACTGCAAAGATCGTAGGCAAGTCCAACCCTAACGCGGCATCTGACCTGGGTGTTGCAGCACTTAACCTTCTGGCAGGACTCAAGGGTGCATACCTGAATGTTATGATCAACCTGCCGGGAATCAAAGACGAAGCTATAAAGGCGGAATTTGCAGGCGCTGCAGCAATGGTTGCAAAAGCTGAAGAACTGGCAAATAAAATTTACACAGATGTTTTAGAATCTTTATAAAGGAGAATTCAAATGGCACAGATTATCGAAAGCATTCCTAATATTTCAGAAGGAAGAAACTTAGAAGTTGTTGAAGCTATCGTTGACCAGATCAGAACTACACCGGGCTGCACATTACTGGATTATTCCTCAGACCCTAACCACAACAGATCTGTAATAACATATATCGGCGATGCAAAGGCAGTAGAAGAAGCCAGCGTTAAACTTGCAAAAAAGGCAGTTGAACTCATTGACCTGACAAAACATGTGGGTGAAC
Source organism: Bacillota bacterium (assembly GCA_017440275.1). Lineage (GTDB taxonomy): Bacteria > Bacillota > Clostridia > Peptostreptococcales > Anaerovoracaceae > Fimisoma. The sequence continues at coordinate 22,231 of JAFSHN010000031.1, forward strand.
ACCCAAGAATGGGCTGCGTAGACGTAATGCCTTTCGTTCCTATCAAGGACGCTACTAACGAAGAATGTATCGAACTTTCAAAGGTTGTAGGCGAAAGAATTGCAAAGGAAGCAGATCTTCCTGTTTTCTTATATGAAATGTCCGCACAGAAACCTGCAAGAAGAAATCTGGCAACAGTTAGAAAAGGCCAGTTCGAAGGAATGGCAGAAAAAGTTCAGGATCCTGAATGGGAACCTGATTTCGGCGGCGCAAGAATCCACCCTACAGGTGGCGTTGTGGCAGTAGGAGCGAGACCACCGCTAGTGGCATATAATCTGAACCTGAACACTTCCGACGTAAAGGTTGCACAGGCTATTGCAAAGATTATCAGAGAAAAAGACGGCGGACTTAACAATGTTAAGGCAATGGGATTCATGCTGGAAGACAGAAATATCGCACAGGTTTCCATCAACATGACAGATTATCGCGTAACACCTCTTTACAGAGTTACAGAAATGGTTAAAATGGAAGCTAAGAAGTACGGCGTGCAGGTAATCGGTTCCGAACTGATCGGACTTTGCCCAATGAAGGCCCTTATCGACAGTGCAGAATACTACCTGCAGATTGAAAACTTCGACTTTGACGGACAGGTACTGGAAAACTATATCCTGTAAGTTCGTTGATGCGAAAAGAAAGGATATAGCTTTTTATGGAAGAAAAGAAGAAAAACAGTTCTAAAAAAACTATATATACCATCTTGATGATGATTTGCATCGTGGTGTTTCTCTTTTCATTATACAATGTAATTAAAATATTGAACGAGTATAATGAGATTGATGAGTACTATGAAGAAACGCAAGATCAGTTTGCTGTAGTTGAAGAAGGAATCCTCACCTTTATTGACTTTGCCAAAATCAGAGGTGTAAATCAGGATGTAGTTGCGTGGATAAATATAGAAGACACAAATATAAGCTACCCTGTTCTGCAAGGCAAAGACAACGATTACTACTTATACAGGAATTACGAGAAGAAGTATCTGGGTGCCGGCAGTATCTTCCTTGATGCTGCGAACAACAGCAACTTTTCGGATCTTCATACCGTTGTTTACGGTCACAATATGAAGAACGGATCCATGTTCGGCAGTTTAGATAAATTCAAGTCTGAAACTTACAGAAATGAACACCCTTATGTTTATATGCTTTTCCCTGACGGCAAATGGTATAAGTACGAAATATATTCCTATTATACTGCAGATATTAACGATGGTACTTTCCAAATCTTTGCTTCAGGTGCAAAATTGTATTCCGACTATGTGTCTTTGACAACAAAGAAGAATGTATATAAGAATGTCGATGCACCGGCAAATGGTGAAAGAATCCTGACCCTTTCTACATGCACAGAGGACAGCAATGATTTTAAGAGAAATGTGCTGCATGCCAAGTATTTAGGCGCAGTGGAAGGTATAGAATAATTGATATTAAAAAAAGCACTTCACATAATATGTGAGGTGCTTTTTTGTGCTAAGCATTGAGATTAACGACTGCTCCGTCAATAATAACCATATGTGCAGTGTTTTTATCTGACGAAGTATATGGATCTTCTTCAAAAACTGCCATATCTGCCAGTTTGCCGACTTCAATTGAGCCGAGTTTTGCTGTCATTCCTATGACATCTGCAAATTCCGAAGAGGTAATACTGTTTAAGATATATGCGCTTTCTGAATACATCAACTCATTGGACAATTCGTCTGAAATCAAGTGTTCGGATTGGATCGCAAAAATGTTCTTGTAACCCTTTGATCGTATATGCTCCAAAGCCATATAAGCCATTTCCAAATCACTGTAAGCGGCAGCTTTAATTATTATATCAAAGCCCTTATCGGCAACTTCTTCAGCAATATTGTCGAGGATTTCCTGAGTGAATTCGACAGGACAATTATCTGTATCAAGATCAATATAAAGTATATTGGAATTTACGAAATCATCCAATTCAATACAGGTATTCTTACGGTTCATAAGATGATGAACCAATCCGGAAGGCATAACAGGCCGATTCATATAGTAGGAACCGAAGAAGCGCTGCTTAAGTTCTCCTTCGTTATAAAGCCCTACCAACACATCCTGATAGAAAGTATCAAAATAGTCAGGTGAGTCCAGGTTAAGAACGGATGTTATACCGGCTTTGTTATTCCTGCTTATCTGTTCGTTAATGGAGTTTTCCAGTTCCTCAAAATCAAATGGAATTAAAAGGTTCAGAATGTAAGGCGCAGTTATATATTGAACCATTTCTTCCTCAGCGGTTTGCCGTACAAAATCAACGGCATAGCTGTTTAAGAGGCAAGTAATGTTGTTTTTTCCAAGTAAAACCAAAGGTTTGTCGTCACAGCATTTATCAAGAAATCCTATAATTGCTTCCGGGTTATCTTCGTATTCTCTTTCAAAAATTACTTCATTAAATCCATAACCAAAATAAATATCTGAATCCGGATGAGAGGCAATCCATAAATCTAAGGAATCGCACAGTTGGTCCAGGGACTCGCAATGAGAAAGGTCGGCGTATTTACCTTCAAAAGCCTTCATTACAGGGCTGTCGAGCAAAGATATAAACCCGGGAACAAGATATTTACCTTCAAGATTTACAATCTCGGTATCAGCGTTAATCAAAGGCTCCACATCTTCATATTCCCCTACCGCAACGATTTTGTTCCCTTTGCAGGCAACGGCGGAAACTTTCGGCATATCCACATCCGAGGTAATTACATTTCCGTTATGCAGCACCAAATCGGCACTGATACTTTTCTTAAAAAATCCAAAAGCCATAGCTACCTCCTAATCTGTTAAAAAATATCATACCATAAAAACTACCTGTATGATATACTTAAAACTACAAGAAAAAGGAGAAATTATGTATATAGTAGAAAGATATGAAAAAGAAATAGATGTGGCTGAATATGTTGACAAGTATGTCAATGTAGAAGAATTTGAAGAATACTGCAAGGCCTGCCCGAATTACAACACAGTTTGGTCTTGTCCTCCGTATGATTTTGACTCTGAAGGCTACTGGAAGAAATACAAGAAACTTCTGGTAGTTGCCCGCAAAATCATTTTTAAAGGTGAAGTTACACCTGAACAGTCCTATGATATAATGCGGGAAGTAAAGGCGGATATGGCAAAGGAACTTTACGAACTGGAATTAAAAGTTCCGGAATCCATCTCCCTGAGTGCCGGAAGTTGTGACCTGTGCAAGGATACAGGATGTACGCGTAAGGAGGGTATCCCTTGCAGACATCCTGAAGCAATGAGATATTCCATTGAATCAATAGGCGGAAATGTGGGGCTAACAGTGAGCAAACTTATGGGAATTCAGCTTGAATGGATAGAAGAAGGAAAGGTTCCTTCATACTTTGTTCTGGCAGGAGGGCTTTTGAAAAAATGATGGAACAAATAATGTTTGAAGTAAAAAAAGCCCTTGAATTTAAAGGAAGGGTTTTAATTGCAATAGATGGCAGGGCAGGTGCCGGAAAATCCACTCTCGCTAAGGAATTGGCTGAACTTCTTGATGGAGAAATAATCTCTATGGATGATTTCTTTTTACCTATGGAACTTCGCACTGAAGAGAGGCTGAATGAACCGGGCGGCAATGTACATTATGAAAGATTTGCCGATGAAGTAGGATTGAAATTGGTTTATGCAATGCCTTTTGAATATGGGGTTTTCGACTGCTCTGAAATGAAGATAGCTTCAAAAAAACATATTAAGAACGGCAGAATTGTCATAGTTGAAGGGTCCTACAGTTTAAGACCTGAATTTCGGGACCTTTATGATATCAGAATTTTTATGGATGTGGAACAGGACGTTCAAATGAAGAGAATAACTGAACGAAACGGTGCAGAAATGGCAATCAGATTCAAAGAATTATGGATTCCTATGGAAGAAAAGTATTTTGAAAAATGCGGCGTAAAGGAATGCGCCGATATAGTTTTAAAAAGATAAAAAAGGCGATCTTTTTTTCAAAAGACCGCCTTTTGGCTTTTTTGATTATTTTACATATACTTTTGGAAGTCTCTGACCGAAAGCACATACGATTTCGTAGCTGATAGTACCTGTTGCGTTGGCAATATCTTCAGCTAAAATAGTGTTCTTGCCGTCAGTACCCATGATGATTACTTCGTCGCCGACTTTTACCTCAGGAACATCTGTAACGTCTACCATGCACTGGTCCATACAGATGTTACCGGCAATCGGAGCCACACAACCATTTACCAGAACCTTGGCAAACTGAGAGTAAGGACGAGGGTAACCGTCTGCATATCCGAGAGCCAGAGTTGCAATTTTGCTTGGTCTTTCAGAGATATACTTACGTCCGTAACCTACAGAGAATTCCGCAGGTACTTCTTTCAAGTGAACAATATTGGCTTTTACAGACATTACAGGCTTGATTGCCAGTTCGTTTACATTAACTTCATCAGAAGGATAGCAGCCGTAAAGGATGATTCCGGGACGGCAAGCGTCGAAATGAACTGTAGGAAGTTCCATGATAGAAGCACTGTTTGCTAAAGTCTTCATTGGAATACCGATTCCTGCAGCGATGAGAGCATCATAGAACTTATTGTACTTCGCTTCCTGCTGGTGAGAGTAAGCTTTGTCAGCAGCATCAGCAGTAGCCATATGGGAGAAGATACCCTTAATCTTGAAGTTTTCAAGTGCTTCAATCTTCTTGATGTCTTCTACGCTGTTTTCGATGTCGTCAGCAAGGTAGCCGATACGTCCCATTCCTGTGTCTACAGCGATAAGTCCGGAGATTGTCTTACCTGCTTCCTTGGCTGCAGCACTGATAACAGCAGCATTTGCGGAGCTGCAAACAACAGGTGTGAAGTCATATTCAACGATAGTGGAAGCGTACATATCAGGAGTGAGGCCTAAAATGATTATGTCTTCCTTTGCGCCGCTCTGACGCAGAGTGATTGCTTCGTGGAGAGTTGCAACAGCGAAAGTTTTGCAGCCGTTTTCTCTGAGGACTTCTGCAACTTTTACACTTCCGTGTCCGTAGGCATCGGCTTTAATAACACCAATCAGTTCTCTGTCGCCGATTTTCTGTTTTATATTCTTAATGTTAAAGTCTAAATTGTTTAAATTGATTTCTACCCATGCAGGTCTTAAAGCGTTCTTATACATTGATAGTCTCCTTTGTTTAGTTTATTACCAAAAATATTATATTCCCCGCCATATAAAATTTCAAGAAAAAGCAGTAAATTGAATAATAATTTGTTGAATTTGGCTACAAAATAAAGTATTCTATAGAGTATATTATTAAAGAAGCGAAGGAGAAACAAATGGAAAGAGATAGCTTCAGAAGCAGATGGGGATTCATCGTTGCATGCATCGGTTCTGCCGTTGGGATGGGCAATATCTGGCTGTTCCCTGCAAGAGTATCGGCATTCGGCGGCGCAGCGTTTTTAATCCCGTATTTTATATGTGTAATTTGTATCGGTCTCACTGGTGTAATCGGTGAAATGGCATTTGGACGTGCTATGGGAGCAGGTCCTATGGGAGCCTTCGGCAAGGCGACTGAAATGGCAGGCAAAGGAAAGAAACTTGGCGAAGGGTTTGCTCTCGTCCCTGTGCTTTGTGGTTTTGCTCTTGCAATCGGTTATTCTGTTGTAGTAGGCTGGATTCTCAAATATTTGTTTATGTCAGTGAGCGGAGAGCTGTTTACAGCTCAGAGTGTTGATGATTTTGCGAATGCTTTCAATTCAACAGCAGCTTCATTTGGTAACGTGGGATGGCATATTGTTGCACTGGTTATCACCTTTGCAATTATGATTTACGGAATCGGTTCCGGCATTGAAAAGGCTAACAAAGTAATGATGCCATTGTTCTTTGTAATGTTTATCGGAATGGCAATATATATTGCAACGCTTCCGGGAGCAATGGACGGATATCGTTATCTGACAAATCCTGACTGGGAATTCCTCAAGAACCCAAAGACTTGGGTATACGCTTTGGGACAGGCATTCTTCTCATTATCACTGGCAGGTTCCGGCACTTTGGTATATGGTTCATATCTGAAGAAGCACGAGGACATTCCTTTCTGCGCAAGAAATGTAGCACTTTGGGATACGTTGGCAGCACTCGTTGCAGCAGCAACAATTATTCCGGCAATGGCATTCGCAGGACAGGAACTGACAAGCGGAGGTCCGGGACTTATGTTCATCTTCCTGCCTAACGTGTTCGCACAGATGCCTGGAGGAAATATCGTAATTATTGTATTCTTTGTGGCAGTTACCTTTGCAGGCTTTACTTCACTGGTAAACCTCTTTGAAACTCCTGTTGAAGCATTACAGAACAAGTTCGGTTTTGGCCGTAAAAAAGCTGTTTTTTCCGTAGGTATTGTGGGTGGTATCATTGCAATCTGCATTGAAGGAATCGTATCAGGCTGGATGGACGTCTGCTCTATTTACCTCTGTCCGCTTGGAGCACTGCTTGCGGCAATTATGTTCTTCTGGGTATGCGGCAAGAAGTTCGTAAGAGAACAGATTGCATTAGGTGCAAAGAAACCGATTGGAGACTGGTATGACTGGGCAAGTAAATACGTATTCTGTGGTCTGACTGTTATCGTATTGGTAATGGGTACAATCTGGGGCGGAATTGGCTAATAATTGCAAATCAAAACGGTGCAAGGCGTAAAGCTTTGCACCGTTTTTTATGAGGCATTTAAAACAGTTATTAAATTCTTTCCATTGGAGTAGATACATCATGTTTCACACGATCGTGTTCTTCGGCAGCTTTTGCATCATTCCACTGCTCCATAGTACCAACCAGATATCCTGTGATTCTGCGGATTCTTTCAAAAGGAACCTGTTCGAATTCATAGTTCAAATCGGCAAACTCATCGTCCACTTTGATGTCGAGGGATTTGAGCTTTCGCTGGTACTTGCTTTCTAAATAATCAATATATGCTTGTTGTTCCTCTTGAGAAACATTTCCTGTAACTTTTATACTCATAATACTCCTCCTGTCAGTTCTCTTTGTTTACTATATACAACCAAACAGACAATTTCAAACATCTAAACGCATAATATATATTGGGAGGTTATGGAAAATGAACGGACAACACATATTGACTTTGTTAAATAAATTGATGAAATCTGATGAGTATGGAATTTTTGATATTGATGAAACGGGGAGTAAGTGGCATAGGGAAACTAACGTGGAAGTGCTGAAAAAGTTTTGTCCTGAAAGCTATCCGGAAGCATCAAAATACGGACATTTTATAATAGGGAACAGCCAAAATGTCAGCTACATCGGAATCCCCGGAAGATTTCTAAAGGAAGAACAACCTGCGGGTGGCGAAACAGGCTTCACCTTATGGCAACCATTAAGAGGCGGCTGTGAGTTTTATGATGATTTGGAATCTATGGGTGATGAAGTGCAGTATATTTATGGTTACTGGATTGCCCGGATAGATGCAAAGACTTTAAAGATAGGTGAAGTATAGTGCCCGAAGCCTTGAAATATACGGCTTTTGTACGAATTTCTGTGCAAAATACAGTTGAACTTTATTTAAAAATGTGATATTATATCAAAATGTATGGAAAAGTTTATGTTAGAAGCACTTAAAGAAGCTCAAAAAGCTCGGGATTTAGGAGAAGTTCCTATTGGGGCTGTTGTGGTTAAGAACGGAGAAATTATCGGAAGGGGACATAATCTGACCGAAACTTCTAAAGACCCTACGGCTCATGCGGAGATGCAGGCCATAAGGCAGGCCGCGGCAACTCTTGGAGGCTGGAGGCTTATCGGGTGCCAGATGTACGTTACGGCCGAACCTTGTGCAATGTGTGCAGGAGCTATAGTTTGGTCAAGAATAGAAACGGTGTATATAGGAACCATGGATCCAAAAGCGGGAGCTTGCGGTTCCGTATTCAATATCGTGCAGGAAGAAAAACTCAACCATAGAGTGAATATAGAAACAGGCTTATTGCAAGAAGAATGCAGTCAAATTTTGAAAGATTTCTTCAGAGCCTTAAGAAAAACCAAAGAACAGAAATCGGAGGACACAAGACAATGAGAAGAATTGGTGCGATTTTAACAACATTAGCACTGGTATTAGTTTTAGCAACAGGTGCATGCTTTGCAGATTCATTAACACTGGAAAGCTCATATCCTGCAGACGGAGCAACAGGCGCATCTATTGAAAATATGTCTGTTAAATTATACTTCAATGGCTCCATGTCAGAAGGAAAAGCAGGCAAGGTAAATGACGACAAAGTTTTCCAACTTTATGATTCAGAAGGCAAAAAGATTCCGACAAGAACACTTTACGGATCTTCTGAAGAAGGCGTAGTTCTGGTACTTCTGGACACAAGCAAGGGTGTTAAAGCAAAGAGCAACAGCGAATATACAGTTAAGATTTCCGGCGACTTAGTTGATGACAATGGTAACAAACTGGGAAAAGATCAGGAAATCACATTTAAAACTCTCAACGAAACTGTTAATACTTGGATAAGTATGGGTATGATGGTTGTAATGTTCGGTGGTATGATGCTGGCATCTATGAAGGGTGTTGCAAAAGCTGCTGAAGATATGAAGTCTCCAAAGGAAGACAAAGTTAACCCTTACAAGGAAGCTAAGAAGACAGGTAAGTCCGTAGAAGAAATCGTTGAAGCAGACAAGAAGAAAAAGGCTAAAGAAGCAGAAAAAGCTGCAAAAAAGGCTGCTAAAGAGGCTGCTTATTACGAAGATGATGAAGAAAACGACAACTACAAAGTTCACACAAAGCGCTCTGCAGGAGCAGCAGGAAGCACTTTTGTAGCAGCTAAAAGAGAAGCAGCGGCAAAGGCAAAGGCAGAAGCCGCAAAGAAAAAAGCAGCAGCAAAGAACTCAAAAAAGAAAAAGAAATAAAACGGTTAACATAGAAAGATGAGAGGCTCACCTCTCATTTTTCGTAAGGTGAACAAAATGACTGAAATGAAAATCAAGTCCTATGGAAAGATTAATTTATCATTAGATGTGACAGGCTTGAGAGAGGATGGTTATCATACTCTCGATACTGTGATGCAAAAGATTTCTCTTTGCGATGAGGTGACAGTGAAATGGCTGCCGGATGATACGGGTGAAATCAAGATTAATCTGGACAGCAACAAACAGTTCCTTCCTAAGGATGACCGAAACATTGCATACAAAGCGGCTAAAGCGATGATTGAAAGCTTTGGACATACAGTGGGTGGAGGTACAATAGACATATTCTTGCAGAAGTATCTTCCTGTATCCGCCGGACTTGCAGGCGGCAGTGGCAATGGAGCGGCTGTTTTGACGGCACTTAACAGATTGTGGAATCTGAAATTAAATACCAGACAACTGTGTCAAATCGGCGCAGATTTGGGTGCAGATGTTCCTTTCTGTGTGCTTATTCAGAATACTCGCTATGGATGCGCGCTCGGTACAGGAACGGGAACAGAATTAGCTCCTATCAAGAGTAAGTTTAAGAAACCTATTCTTTTGGTAAAACCGGCCTTCGGAGTTTCTACCAAAGAAGTTTATCAAGGTATTGACGACTGTGAGATTGCTGCAAGACCTGATACAGAGGCCCTTATAAGTGCCTTGAAGTCGAGCAGTGAAACAGTGATTTATGACAATATGATCAATGTGCTGGAATGTTACACACTGATTAAATACGACGAAGTGAAGCGACTAAAAGAAAAAATCCAAAAGGAAACAGACGCGGAAATGGTGCTTATGACCGGAAGTGGTCCAACTGTATTTGCTATGTTTTCAAATATGAAACAGGCAAAAAAGGCCTGTCATAAAATGAGAGAAGAGGGTTACGAAGCTTATTGGGCTAAGACTTTATAGTCTGGGTAACTGTGGAGGAAAGAAATGATTAATTTTGATTTACAAAATCACAGACCGCTTAGAGAAATCGTATATGAAGAGTTAAAAAACCAGATTTTGATGGGTGAAATTGCTCCCGGAACAAGAATGATGGAAATTGAACTTGCGGAAGAAATGGGCGTAAGCCGTACTCCTGTAAGAGAAGCTATCCGTAAGCTTGAAAAAGAAGGTCTTGTAACTATTGAACCGCGTAAAGGCGCCTATGCATCCGATGTTTCCATTAAAGATATGGTGGACGTACTTGAAGTTCGTGAGGACCTTGAAGGTATGGCGGCTGCATTGGCTGCAGGAAAGATTACAGAAGAGGATAAAGAATCTCTGAAGAAAATTACTGATGCCTACAAAAAAGCCGTTGCATCTCAGGACACAGAAGAAATCATCAAGTGTGATGAACAGTTCCACCAGTTAATTGTGAACTGCACAGGAAACAAAACACTGATTCAGTTATTCTCACAAGTGCAGGAACTGGCACTCCGCTTCAGATATATTTATTACGATGATATGTCCAGATACAAGAATATGCCTGCCGATCACAGAAAGATTGAAGAGGCAATCTTAAGCGGTAATTCTGTAAAGGCGAGAGTGGCAGCCGGCGAACACGTTAACAAACTCAAGAAGTTCGTTGTTGATCAGGGAGAAAGCATTTTTCACAGCAACATAGTCGAATAATATAGGTTAAAACGATGAAATTACTCAAGAAAATTGTCGCCCTTGCATTGATTATAGCCATAGGTTTTGCCGGGTTTACGGTATATGAAGGCTATAATATATACAAGGAAGTAACAGAGACTACTCCTATTGAGGATAAAGTCAAAGAAATACAATCACAAAGGCATTACACCAGATATGAGGACTTATCTAAAACATATATAGATGCCGTTATTGCTGCTGAAGACAGCCGCTTCAGATTGCACCCCGGATTCGATGCTATTTCCACGGGAAGAGCTGTATTACACAATATGGAGCAGGGTGAACTGAACCAGGGCGGCAGTACCATTACGCAGCAACTCGCCCGCAATATGTATTTTGAGCAGGATAAAGAATTATCCCGCAAGGTGGCAGAAGTCCTGGTGGCATTGGAACTGGAAAAGAAATATGAAAAGAATGACATATTTGAATTGTATGTAAATGTCATATATTTTGGCTCCGGATATTACAATATATATGATGCAAGTCGGGGATATTTTAATAAAACACCTTGGAATCTAAGCGATTATGAGGCGACTATGCTTGCCGGAATACCAAACGCACCATCTGTCTATTCTCCGGATGTAAATCCGGATTTGGCAGAGCAGCGCAGACAACAGGTTGTTGCTTGTATGGTAGCAGAAGGATATATTGAAGAAGGCGAAATAAAATAAAAATTTAAGGGACTTACCTTTTACTGAGGCAAGTCCCTTTTGTATTACCTTAATTAAGCTCTGATTGTTTCGATAAGTTTTTCGAAATCGTGGTCATACCAGTATGTAGGTGTAGGATAGAGAGGGTTTGCTTCCTTTGATGCCCATTTGATGATTTGTGGAATGTCTACATCTTTAATAACATCAAGGCCAATAGGAATATCCATTTTTTCTTTCATTTCTTCGATCCAGCTGATGAACTTTTCAGCCTTTTCTGCATCGTTTTTACCTGTCATGCCGCAAACTTCAGCAAGTCTTGCAAGACGTTCATGAGCTGAAGAGCCATATTGGCGAAGAACGTGAGGTAATATTACAGACATAGCTAAACCGTGTGGAGTTCCGTACAATCCGCCAAGGGTATGACCTACTGCATGAACGTAACCAACGCAACCTCTTGTGAAAGCACGGCCCGCATAGAATGCAGCCTTTTGCATATTATGACGCGCTTCTAAATCAGAGCCGTCGCAATAGGCCTTGTAAAGGTTGTTGTAAATCAGGCGAACAGCATCTTCGGAAAGTTTCTTTTCAAGTGAAGAGTTGTAAGTCTTGTTTGTGTAGGATTCTACAGCGTGGCACAGTGCATCCATGCCTGTTGTAGAAGTTACCTTTGGAGGCAGACCGACTGTCAGTTCAGGGTCGAGGACTGCATACTTAGGCATAAGACAAGTGTCCATTACAGTATATTTGTGGTGTGTTTCTGCGTCAGTGATAACAGCAGCAACTGTTGTTTCTGAACCGGTACCTGCAGTTGTAGGAACCGCATAGATAGTTGGAATCTTGTGAAGAACTCTGAAAAGACCTTTGAGCTGTGCCATTTCTTTGTTTTTCTTAACTGCAAGAGCTCCGATGCCTTTACAGCAGTCCATAGGAGAACCACCGCCGAAAGCGATCATGCAGTCGCAGTTGTTTTCCTTAAACAGTTTTAGCCCTTCGCCTACATTGATATTTGTTGGGTTTGGCTGAACACCGTCATAGATTACATATTCAAGACCGCAGTCATCCATAGCACTGAGCATATTGTTTAATAAGCCTAAACTCATGAGCATCTTATCGGTAACGATAAGAGCTTTTTTGTTCCCTTTTTCTTTGATAAGAGCAGGAAGCTTTTTAACTGCTCCCGGGCCTTCAAGAGTCTTTGGCATTCCCCAAGGAATGGCGTACATTCCTACTTTGAACACGCCTTGGTAGGCGCGAGCATAATTCTTACCCATTATATTCCTCCTTAATATGAAATGGCATCGACAGGACAAACCTTGCCGCAAATGTGACATCCAATGCAAAGTTCAGGCTTTGTAAGCGTTGCGTATGTATGAATATCACCGTGGAAAGCCGGGCCTGTAAGTTCTAAACAGTTTACAGGGCAGTTTTCAATGCATACGGAGCAGCCCGCACAGGTTTTCTTGTCAATTACAGGCTTATCCCATTCTGCTTTTGCGGATTTTTTAACTTCTTTGCCATCCGCATCGATAATTGCGCCTTTAGGACAAACTCTGCCGCAGACGCTGCAGTCGATGCAAAGATCATCGTTTACTGTATGTATTTCTTTCATCTGACCGGTAATGGCACCTACCGGACAGTTCTTTGCGCATAAGTGACAGCCAATACAACTATCTGTAATTTTATGTGACATTTCTTCCTCCTTATTTGGCCAATCCGCCTTGAGGTGGAGCCAGCAGAACTAATTCATCGCCGGCACTTAGAGAGGTTCCTACTTTAACTTCTTTGCCGTTGACGAAGAAAGAACTTTTTTTGAACTCTTTCATATCAACGCCTGTGGCACGCGCTAAAAGCTGACAAGCCTCTTTTACTGAAGAAGCGTAAAAACTCATTTCTTTGAGACCGCATCTGAGACGGAGTGCGCCGTAAAGTTTAACCGTAACCATATTACAGACCTCCTTCTTTAAAAGCTCTGCAAGTTTCTTTGTAACTGTCAAGACCATCAAGATTGAGTTTTTTAAGCGTTTTAGGAGTAGGAACGCCGTCTTTGCTCCAGCCTCTTGCTCTGTAGTAAACGTCCTTCATTTTTTCTAAAGGAACGCGGGTCGAATCGTCGCCTTCAACCTGAGGAACATCTGTAAGCCTCTTAGGGAGTGTATCGTCCTTGCGGTCTATACCAAAGCGGGAGTTGATATGACGCTCCAACGTAAATGCACGCTTGCCGCACTTGAAGAAGGAGCCGAAAGTAACGTTCATACCGGTTGCGTATTTCAATGCCTTGGATTGGTTGAAAATTACCGGTAAGTGGAAGCAAGCGATTTGCGGCATTAAGTGAAGAAGTCTGACAACCGGACCTGAGAAAGGCAGGATTGCGCAAACTGCTTTAACATACCACGCGTTAGGATTTTTAACTGCCGGTGATGGCAGAAATGCATAGGTTGTGAAAAGACACTGACCTGCTGCAGACACAGTTTCCATAAGATCCTGAAGCATAACAGTCAAATCTGCTTTGCCCTTTGGGGTCTGAGGATTTACCATCAAGCTCAAACCTTCAAAGAGAACCATATAGCCTCCGTTCAAGTGACAGCCGCCACGGTTTGAGGTTGCATATCCAAGGCCCAGACCGACTGAACGACGAGGTTCGTAGGCCGCAAGTTCGAGGCCTTTTGAGTTAATAGCAAATTCTTTGCCCCCGTATTTTTCGGCGCACCAACGGGAACCGTTGGCAAGTTCGTCACCAATGCCTTTTCTGTAAGCTATGTCGCGAAAAGCCTGGGAAACGTTTTCCGTTTTGCCGAAATTAAGTCCGTTGTCCCAAAGTTCCTTTTCATTAGCTTCCATGGCATAAGCGAGGGTGCTGGCTGCTGAAATGGTATCCATACCCAGCTCATCCAGTTCAAAATTCCATTTACATACTGCTTCCAAATCACAATTCAAAATACCTGCACTTAGGAGCCCGAGAGTTTCCAGTTCAGGACCTTTTACCGGCTTGCCGTTAACTTCTACTGTACGAGCGCATTTAATAGGACAGGTCAGACAGCCCTTGTTAACTATATTGTATTTTTCGGCCAATGTTTCGCCGTTTACCATTTCGTAATCGTCATAGTGGCCGTATGTATAGTTCTTGGTGGAAAGAAGACCTCTCATTTGCATTGTGGACATAAGTCCGGCAGTTCCCAATTTAGGAAGCTGCTCGCCTGTGAGAGGATGATTGCGCAGATATTTAAACCATTTCTTATTCAACTCTTTCATTTTATCAGGGTGAGCTGATTTGATTTCGTGGTTACCGGAAACGGTTATGGCTTTCACGTTCTTCCAACCCATAACTGCACCTGTGCCGCCTCTGCCTGCAGCACGTTCGTTACTGAAAATACTTGCGTAACTTACTAAATTTTCGCCCGCGGGACCAATGACAATTTTGCCGTTCTTAATTGCTCTGCCATAGTTTTCCTTGAGCTTCTCTTCCAAGGCTTCCTGCGTTTTTGTAGTATACATACCCCATAGGTCAGAAGCACTGTGGAAATTGATTTTATCGTTATGGATATCTATCCACACGGGTTCTTTGCTCTTGCCGCCGATAACGACTGCGTCAAAGCCCGCTTTCTTTAGATAGTATCCGAAGTTGCCACCACAATTGGATGAAGTTATTATTTTAGTCTGTGGCGATAAAGTTGATACATTGAATCTGCTGGTGCTCGGTGCCCCTGTTCCGGTAAGAGGTCCGGTGGACACGATCAGAAGATTTTCTTCGGAAAAGGCCTGTGTATCAGATTTTAAATGGTCTCCGAGAATCTTTGCAGCCATAGTCTTGCCGCCGATGTAAAGTCTGCGCTCTTCATCAGACCAAGGGTATTCTGCAACCTCTTGGGTAGAAAGGTCAATTTTCAGCACTTTGCCCATATACCCACCATATTTTGTAGCCATAGAAAAACCTCCTTATTTATTACCCATATTATACCACTAATTCTGCTACGTGAACGCTAAAATTGTACTCTGGTTCATGTATACATTGCAGTGAGACAAAACGAATAAAAATTTTTTCAAAAAAACTAAAATAATGCTTGAAATTTTGCGCTCTTTGTAGTATAGTAATAAAGTCGATATGCGGATATGGCGGAATTGGCAGACGCGCACGGTTCAGGTCCGTGTGAAGGTTCCTTCATGAAGGTTCGAATCCTTTTATCCGCACCAAAACATAAAGCCTCGCTTAATGCGAGGCTTTTGTGTTTTTTGATACGAATCTTTAGGATTCAAACTTGCGAATGTAGTGAGAACCTAAAAATATTGAAATATTAGATTGAATTAGGCAAAACCAAGTAAAATTTACTGATTTTCCAAGAATAATCGGATAAATTAGGCAGAATAAAAACGGTTGACCTAAAAACATAGAACATAAAGAAAATATTAGGAATTTATCTGGTCGAAAAGCCTAAAATATTCCGACACATAAGATTTTTAGGAATCGCTGCCTAAATTATTGCTATATATTGAGAATAATTAGGAATTTGTCCGCATTTATAGTTTTGATATCATATTTGACAACCTACTATATTTTAGGCTAAAATATAAATACAAATCGGAGGTGTTTTTATGGAAAACAAACCTAAAATGAAAATGGTATTCGCCGTATTACAGGGCGATGATTATGAACAGACAGTAAGATCCCTCAATAAGAACGGCTTTTATTTAACATTACTTAATTCGGTAGGTGGATTCTTGAAGAAACGCAGCGTGACAATTATGATGGCCGTGGAAGAAACTCGTATGCCTGAGCTTCTTGAAATTCTAAGAGTGGAAGCCGGAGAAAGAACGGAAACCGTTTACGAAACTCCTGCAGTAACAGGAGGCCCAATGATGGGAATTCCGCCAGCAATCCCAATGGATGTGAATTGCGGTGGCGTAGCAATCTTCGTTATGGATATGGACGGAATAATCAGATACTAGGAACTAAAAAATGTAGCCGAATTCGGCTACATTTTTATTTTGAAGCTAATTTTTTTATCGCGGCGAAGCTTTCCTCGCTTACCACGTGTTCCATACGGCAAGCATCTTCTGCTGCAACCTCCGGCGAAACGCCTATAGAAATAAGCCACTCTGTTAGTAGAGTGTGACGTTCGAAAATCTTTTCGGCAATAACCAAACCCTTTGGAAGCAAAGTGATGTGTCCGCCGTCGTCTATTTGGATGTAATCATTTTCTCTTAAATTTTTCATTGCTACGCTGACACTAGGCTTGGAAAATCCCAGTTCGTTGGCAATATCTATGGATCTTACCGTGCCCTTTTCCTTTTGGAGGGACAGGATAGTTTCTAAATAGTTTTCTGCGGATTCCTGAATCTTCATAAAGTCACCAACCTCTAAATTCTTATGTATTGAAGATACCATAAAAACCGAAATATATCAATTATTTTACCAAAAATTAGTTGACAAAACGGTTAGGAAGTGCTAACCTATACTATGTTAGTTGAGACTAATCGAAGCGTATAGGAGGAAGAGATGGATTTAAACAGCGCACAGCCAGGCATAGAATATATCATCAAAGACATTGTGACAGACGACGAAGAACTGGATGCGTTTTTGTTCTCACTTGGTTGTTATAGCGGCGAACCTATTACGGTGATTCAGCACCTGAAGGCAGGCCCTGTAATTACAATTAAAGACGCAAGATATACTATCGATAAACAATTAGCAGCAGCTATTACAGTATAATGTGGCGAGGCTTCGCCACATATATTTTTTCAAAGCGGTTAGGGGAAACTAACCGACGAGCGCTAGCACAAATAGGAGGAAATTAATGAGAATTGCTTTAGCAGGTAATCCTAACAGTGGTAAGACCACTATGTATAACGCACTTACCGGAAGAAACGAACGCGTTGGTAACTGGGCAGGTGTAACAGTAGATAAAAAAGAAAGCCCGATTAAAAAGAGTTTTTATGACGGAGAAGAAGAACTAATTGCCGTAGACTTACCGGGAGCATACTCTATGTCACCTTTTACTTCTGAAGAAAGTGTAACAAGAGATTATGTTAAAAATGAAAATCCGGACGTTATAATCAATATTGTGGATGCAACTAATTTGAGCCGTAGCTTATTCTTTACAACTCAGCTTTTGGAACTTGGAATTCCAATGGTAGTTGCATTAAACAAGAGTGATATAAATGAAAAAAGAGATACGCAGATTGATGTTGAGCTTCTTGCGGCAAAACTGGGATGTCCTGTTATTGAGACTGTTTCCACATCAGCAGATGGACTTGCAGTAGTGGTAAACAAAGTTGTTCAATCAATGGGTAAAGAACAGAAGGCTCCTTATGTGCAGGGAGAATGTGATCTTACAAACAAAGAAGCTGTTAAAGCTGAAGACAGAAAGCGTTTCGCATTTGTTAATGACATTGTCAAAGCAGTAGAAACAAGAAAAGTACAGACAAACGAAACTACTTGGCAGGATAAGCTGGATGCTATTCTGACAAACAAATGGCTGGGAATTCCTATTTTCGCTGTAGTAATGTTCTTAGTATTCGACATATCACAGTCAACACTGGGACCATGGCTTGCTGACTATTTAGTAGGCTGGATAGAAACATTCCAGGGCTGGGTAGGTGAACAGGTTGCCGGAGCTTCCCCGTTTATGCAGGCACTGCTGGTTGATGGTATCATCGGCGGTGTAGGGGCAGTTGTAGGTTTCTTACCACTGGTAATGGTAATGTACTTCCTCATCGCGCTGCTTGAAGACTGCGGCTATATGGCAAGAGTATCCGTTGTAATGGATCCTATATTCAAGAGAGTTGGTCTTTCCGGAAAATCCATAATTCCTATGGTTATCGGTACAGGTTGTGCTATTCCGGGCGTTATGGCTTGTCGTACAATACGTAACGAAAGAGAAAGAAGAGCAACTGCAATGCTCACACCATTTATGCCTTGTGGCGCAAAGCTCCCTGTAATCGCTTTATTTGCAGGAGCATTCTTTGCGGATGCATCTTGGGTAGGAACTCTGATGTACTTTGTAGGAATTCTCTTAATTTTCTTAGGAGCATTATTAGTAAATAAAATCACAGGATACAAATTCAAGAAGTCTTTCTTCATCATGGAACTTCCTGAATATAAGACTCCAAGCCTGGCAAGGGCTTTCATGTCTATGTGTTCCCGTGGTAAAGCATATATCGTCAAAGCAGGTACAATTATCCTGGTTTGTAACACAGCGGTTCAGATTATGCAGTCCTTTAGCTGGAGCATGGCAACAGGCTTCGTCTTGGTTGAAGAAGGTATGGAACACACTTCAATTCTGGCTTCCATCGCTTCTCCGTTTGCAGTTCTGCTCATTCCTCTGGGAATCGGAACATGGCAGCTGGCAGCAGCGGCTATCACAGGATTTATTGCAAAGGAAAACGTTGTTGGTACATTGGCAGTAGTATACGGCCTCACAAGCTTTATCGATACTGAAGAACTGGCTCTCATGGGTGGAGCAAATGAAGTTGCAGCTACTATGGGACTGACTTCTGTAGCAGCTCTTGCTTGCCTCATGTTCAACTTATTTACACCTCCATGCTTTGCAGCAATCGGTGCAATGAATTCAGAAATTCAGGACAGAAAATGGTTCTGGGGAGCAATTGCATTACAGTTTGGTACAGGATATACCGTAGCATATCTGGTATATCAAATCGGTACATTTATCGTAACAGGCAGCTTCGGTGCAGGGTTCCTGCCTGGTCTTATCGCAGTGTGCGGTATGATTGCAATTGTGGTATACATAATTAAAGCTAATGAAAGAGCGGCAGAATGCAGAAACTGTGAGGAAAAGTGCAAGGCTAACTGCGCAAAACACAGATAAAGGAGTATCGAAATGAGTAGCGGTATCGGAATGGATTTTTTAATAGGTATAATCGTATTCGTTATATTACGAAGAGCAATATCCTATATCATTAAAGCAAAGAAAAAAGGTGTCAAGTGCGTAGGCTGTCCGTACGCAGGTGAATGTGCCTCAAAGAATAATGGTGCAGATTGTAACTGTCAGTCCGATGCCGAATAGAATATAATTGCTGAGCGAGGCGTTTCCTTAAGGAGACGCCTTTCTTTATACAAGAAAAGCGCCTCCTAAGGGAAGCGCTTTTTGTGTGATATCAATTGTTATTTCATCAATTCTTTTACGGATGTTGCAAGACCTGCAAGACCTTGAATTTCGGAAGGAACGATAATCTTTGTTGCCTGTCCGTCTGCTGCCTTTTCGAAGGCTTCAAGGCTCTTGAGCTTAATAACCGCATCGTCTGCGCCTGCATCCTTGATGAACTTGAGACCGTCGGAAGTAGCCTTGTTAATCATCAGGATAGCTTCTGACTGACCTTCAGCTTCTCTGATAGCTGCTTCTTTGTTAGCTTCCGCGGCTAAGATTGCAGCTTGCTTTTCAGCTTCGGCTTTGAGGATTGCAGCCTGTTTGTCAGCTTCAGCCTGCAGGATTGCAGCTTGTTTCTGACCTTCTGCGATAAGAACCTGAGATTTCTTTTCACCTTCTGCAATGAGGATGGCTTCTCTTCGTTCACGTTCAGCTCTCATCTGCTTTTCCATAGCTGTCTGAATGTCGCGAGGAGGAGTGATGTTCTTAACTTCCACACGGTTGATTTTGATACCCCATGGGTCAGTTGCTTCGTCCAGAACCAATCTGATTTTGGAGTTGATAAGTTCACGGCTTGTCAGGGATTCGTCCAGTTCCAGTTCACCGATAATATTTCTGAGAGTTGTAGCTGTCAGATTTTCGATGGCGTCCATTGGACTTTCTACGCCGTAAGCATATAATTTAGGGTCAGTAATCTGGAAATAGATTACTGTATCGATTTCCATGGTAACGTTATCCTTTGTGATAACAGGCTGTGGTGGGAAGTCGATAACCTTTTCTTTTAAGGAAACCTTTCTTGCAATCTTGTCGATTACAGGAATCTTGATGTGAAGACCTACCTGCCAGGTTCCGTGGTAAGCACCAAGTCTTTCAACTACGTAAGCTTTAGCCTGAGGAACAATTCTGATATTGGCAACCAGAAGTCCGATTACGATTGCCAGCAGAATGAAAATAATGATTACTTTGAAAATATCCATATCTCCAATCCTTTCTTTTGATTAAGCTCTAGGAATAACAATTAATTTAACGCCTTCAATGGCTTTGATTGTAACATATGTACCTTCTTCAAGTGTCAGCAGTTGGTCATCGCAGAGAGCAGACCAAACCTGACCTTTAACCTTAACTTGGCCGATTTCCATCGGATTGATTGTCGAAACAACCTGACCGATTTCACCGATTAAAGCATCAACATTAGTATTTTCTTTGCCGGTCTTGAGCTTTTCAACAAAAATCTTTCTTGTGAAAATAAGAAGACAGATGGAAGCTGCAAAGAATACGAAAAGCTGAATAAGTGGGTCAACATCAAAGAAGGACAGAAGCAGTGCTGCCAATGCTCCGCCTGCAAACCAGATACTTACAAGACCCACCGTCAAAGCTTCCGCTGCTAAAAATATAATTATCAGAAGAAGCCAGATGATTGTCATACTGATATGTAATCCGAAAATTGTCATAGCAAATCCCCCTTAAGTTAGTATGTCTATAGTTATATTATATCATTCTCTTAATATAAAAGGCTATTAATATTTAAAATTTTGTGTAAGTCATATCGAAAGCAATGACAGTGAAGAAATTAGGGTGAACGGTGTGCAAAGCCGCATCAATTCTTGATTTGATTTCTTCCTGTGATAATTTGCATTGAGGATTTATAACGATGTCAAAAATTACATTGGTGAAATTTGGACCGGGAACCATTCGAAGGTCGTGGAGGCTGAGAACTCCTTCCATACCTGCGATAGTTGATTTGATAATATTGATAACTTCTTCCCGATAAGGAGTCGTAAGGTCAATAGGATCCATGTGAGCTGTGATATTTATGCCCAGTTTTTCGGCGATTTCATGTTCTACTGTATCCACAAGCTCATGGCTTACAAGCACATTGACTGCCGCATCAACTTCGAGATGAATTGAAGCAAAGATTTTGCCCGGGCCGTAATTGTGTACCACCAGGTCGTGAATGTCGAGAATTCCGTCATAACTTTTCGCAAGTTCTTCAATCTGATTAACCAATTCAGGATCAGGAGCTTCACCCAGAAGAGGGCTGATGGTTTCTTTGATTAAGCTGACTCCTGACCAAAGGATAAACACAGCAACAAGAAGGCCGAAATAACCATCCACCTGAACATTGAAAAAGTGTCCGATCAGGACGCCTGCCAGGACTACGCAAGTAGAAATCACGTCGTTGCGGCTGTCAGTGCCTGTTGCGATGAGCGCAAGAGAGTTAATCTTCTTGCCGGCACTGATGTTGAATACTGCCTGCCAGATTTTAATGGCTATTGCAACGAGAAGAACGATGACAACCGTCCAGCTGAATTCCAAAGGTGAAGGGTTGAAAATCTTATCGACTGAACTCTTTCCCAGCTCAAAACCCACTAGCAGAATCATAACAGATACGGCCATTCCCGCTAAATATTCTATGCGGGCGTGTCCGTAAGGATGTTCTTCGTCTTCAGGCATTGCGGCCAGTTTGAAGCCAACCAGAGTCACGACTGATGAAGAGGCATCTGCCAGATTGTTGATACCATCGGCAACGATGGCGATACTGCCGGAAACAAGACCGATAAGAATTTTCATAGTACAAAGGATTGCGTTAGATACGATTCCAACGATACCTGCCAGTTTGCCATAGCTGTCACGAACCTTTGGGTCTTTGACATTTTCGTAATCTTTTATGAATTTTTTAAATAAGAAATTTCCCATATACAGACCTCTTACTTTGTTACTTGTGACAGGGCGCGAGCAAGCTGATCAGGGCAGGATGTACCTTTAAATCCACACTTAATGCCTGAAAGTCTCTTGATGACTTCTTCAACTTCCATTCCTTCTACCAGGGAGCCGATACCCTTCAGGTTGCCGTTGCAGCCGCCGTTATACTTAACGTTCTTAACTTTGTTATCTTCTATTTCGAACCAGATAATACTTGAACAAGTGCCGCTGGTTCTGTATTCGTATTGCATCTATATTATCTCCTTTCAAAGCTGCGATTTTATGTTATAATTCAATTAATCAAGTATACCATAATTAGGGAAAAGAAACTATGGAAAATAAAATATTGCTCAATTTAATTGAAGATAGATACAGGCGGTTTGTAGACGATTATGCTTTGGTGACAACGGACTTTCTTGACTTGGCACAGCAGTCTGCTGTTGGAGGATTCGTCAAAAGCCACAGCGGCGAAGGGGTATTTTTGTACGGAGGCTACGAAGATGCAGAGCGCCGTCAGATTTTGTATTTGCCCGATTATTTCGGAGTGAAGGACGAGGCGGAACTATGCAGCTATTTCAACGAAAATTCCGACCAATGTCCACTGGTGCTGCTGGATGTTAAAATAGGTCAAAAGGGAGCCAGGCTCAAACATTCCGATTATTTAGGCTCACTCCTTGCCCTTGGTATCCGCCGCGAAAAGACAGGAGATATATTGGTGTTTGACGATGGAGCCCAGATTATTGTATGTGAAGAAATCGCCGATTATCTGGCTGAAAATTATACTTCTGCAGGCCGTGTTCCCATAACAGCAAAGGTATCGCCTATCAGCGATTTGAAAACCGGATTAATCGAGGTGGAACATCTTCGTGTGAATATTGCTTCTCCTCGCCTTGACAATGTGGTCTCGGCAGTATTCGGGGTTTCGCGCAAGTCGGCGGTTGAGGCTATAAACAGAGGCATCGTATTTGTCAACAGCGTTGAAAACAAGAAGCCGGATTACACTTTAAAGGGCGGAGAAAAGCTAGTGCTGCGCGGTAAGGGCAAAGCTATCTACCGCGGCGAAAACGGTACGTCACGAAAGGGAAAAGTTTATATAGAAGTAGATAAATATGTATAGGAGGTGCAGACTATGAGAGTACTGAATATATATTACTATGCTGATTTTTTATTTATTCTGATTGCAATTGTACTTATTATGTTTGCTTTTGGCACATTAAGAGAACGTTTGACCAAAAATGAAAAAACAGCGAAAATGCTGCAAAAAATAAAAGAACTATGGCAAAAAATTACTGACGAGGAGGACCACTATGAGTAGCTTTGAGAACTTAAGAATTGTAGACAACTTTTATCAGACATCGATGTTTTTCCCGATGCCGACGGTGCTTATCAGCACTCTGTGCGAAGACGGAACAACAAACCTGGGACCATATTCTTTGGTTCAGCCTTACTACATTGCAGGTAAAGACTATTATGCAATGCTCCTTGAATGCAGAAACTCATCAAACACAGCACAGAATATCCTGAAAACCGGCAAATGTGCCATCAATTTTATCACTGATGAGCCGAAGTACTTCAAGGAAGCTGTTAAACTTTCCTGGCCGGGAGATAAGCCTTCCGAAAAAATGCCGAAGTGCAACTTCAAACTGGAAAAGAGTTTAATTGAAGAGGAAAATCCTGAAGATGTAAGACCTCAGGTAATGAGCGAAGCTTTCCAGGTGCTCGAATGTACATGGGTGAGAGAACTGGATGGAGCTGACAAAGACATGCCGGGCGAACTTAACGGCTACGAACCTCCATATCACGACTTTAACGGTATCACCAGCAAGTTCGGGGCACATTTCATTTTAAAAATCGACAAAATCCTTATGAAAAAGAAGTATTCCGACGCTATTATTAACGGAGTACGTGCTTGTGATTTTCCTCGTATGCCTGTAGACTATGGATACAGAGACTCTAAGAACTTCTGGTATCACAGAGGCCGCCGTATGCGTGCTGAATTGCTGCAGATGAGACAGGCGTCTCTGGAATCTGTAAGATATGCGGCAGACCGTGCCGACGACAAGGTGAAATTCACCGACGATGCCCTGATGACAGTGCTGGCAGTACCACGCGTATTCTTGCCGTTGGTGCTCAAAGGCTGTGTAGAATGGGCGCGCGAAAACAATGTGGAGTTAATTACTGCAGAACACATGCAGATTATCAATGATAAAAGAGCAAAGGAAAAGGAGAAAAAATAATGGACAAAAATAAAGTACAGCTGGGGCTTTTCCCTACACCAATGCACTATTTGCCAAATATGAGCAAAGAACTTGGAACCAACGTATGGATAAAAAGAGATGACTTATGCGGCGTTGCACTAGGGGGCAACAAAGTAAGAAAACTTGAATATTTGCTGGCAGATGCTAAAGAACAAGGCTATGACCTGGTAATGACAACAGGACAGGCACAGAGCAACCACGCTATGCTTACTGCAGCTTGCGCACAGCGCCTGGGTCTTGATTGTATTCTGGTATTAAAGGAAAGAGGCATCACAGCCCGTAAAGGAAATCAGATTTTAAATTACTTAATGGGTGCAGAAGTTCGCTTCGTAGATACTGACAGCTACGATGAAATCTATGATGAAATGGATAAAATCGCAGCAGAAATGGGCCGCAAAGTTTACAAGATTCCTTGCGGCGGATCTAATGCTTTAGGTTCATTAGGTTACGTTGACTGCATGAAGGAAATTGCAGAGTCCGGACAAAAGTTTGAACATATCGTATGCACATGCGGTTCCGGCGGTACTGCAGCAGGCACAATCCTTGGTGCAAAGCTGTATATGCCTGAAACTCACGTAATGTGCTCAATGGTAGACAGCGACCCTTTTGACGTAATTGTACCTAAACTGATGCAGGAAGCATCAGCCCTGATAGATCCTGACATGGAAATCCCTGTACCTGACCTGGTAGACATGTGCGGACCGGGCTACTCCATCCCATCAGAGGACGGCAACGAAGCCATCGCTTTGATGATGAAACTGGAAGGCATAGTTCTTGACACTTGCTACACAGGCAAAGCCTTTGCAGGCCTTATAAAGCGTGCAAGAGCAGGCGAATACAAGCCTGATGATAACGTACTCTTCATCCACTCCGGCGGTGCCGGCGGACTCTTCGCACAGGACTGGGAAAAACTGTAGGATGGCTTGCGGAGCTGCTTACAACAGTCGGCAAAGCTTCGCGAAGATACCTATGTTGATTTTTTGACGTTCTTTTCAGAATGAGACAACATTTCTTGCCTAAAATGTTGTCTATTTGGTCAAAATGCCACGAAAAAGTCAACATTAATTGGAGCTTGCCCGCCAACTTACATTTAAAAACGTCTTTTCTTGGACAGATGTTGATCATTTGCCATAAAGCGCAACAGAAAGTCAACATTCGACAATTCAAAGAAGAATTCTTGACGAAAACGAAAAAGAGATGACTGAGAGTATATCAGAGGTAGAAAAATGCTTGTTTTGGATACGAGAGAAATAGGAAATAAATTACTGGCAATCAGAAAGAAAACTGGAATGACTCAGGCGGAAGTGGCGGAACTTGCTGAACTTTCAAACAGAGCTTATGCGGATATTGAAAGAGGTACTTCTAATATGAGAGTTGATACAGTTTTAAAAATTTGCAGTGCTCTGCATATCACACCTGATGAAATTTTGACAGTAAGAGAATCGGGGATTTCTGCTAAACAAGAGGAATTGATTCAGAGATTAAATAATTGTAATGCTAAAGACAAAGAAACGGCATTACAGCTTTTATCCGTATTTTTGAAATCACTTGATTGATATGGATAATGGGGTTAGGTGATTATGTGAAACTATCCCAAAAGAAAAAATATTTATAAAAAAAGGACAGTTTTAGGCTGAAATGGTAAAAAACTTTCAGAAAACTGTCCTTTTTTGCTATTGAATTGATAAAATAGGATAATTGGAGTAGCAATACCGCCCAAACTATCCTAATCTTGAGGAAAAATTTCAAAAGAAGGATAGTCGCAAGAACTTCAGGAGTTCGACCGCCTGCTTCGCTTTGCTCGCAGGCTGCGTCCTCGGCTCCCCATACGTCCGCCTTCGGACCGTTGGCTATTCGTCGGTTCACAGGACCGACTCATCAACGCCAACGCCCTACGGGTCCAAACCCCATAATGACAAAAAAAGAAAACAGACAGTCAAACGACTGTCTGTTTTCTTTGGTGGATCTTCAGGGGTTCGAACCCTGGACACCCTGATTAAGAGGCGGCACCCTTTCAGGGAGACCGCCGAAACAGAGTATTTTCAATGCTTTGCCGAACAACAATAACAAAAAGAGCAACTGATTCTCTAAATAGATCTTAAATTGTATTAACATTATAATAACTTCTAAACAACAATAATACAAGAGTGATGCAGGATAAATACAACCTTATAACATCTTTATAACATCTTTTATTTGGGGCAGTCCTGCTTCAGCAATAGCAAGTCAAAAAGGCTTGCTATTTTTTTATTATAAATTTATTTAAAAAGTTATATGTGTACCGTTAGAATGACAGGTTTTCGGATGTGGACTGCTATAATTTAGACATAGACAAGAGGAAAACAAAACAAAACAAAATTAAACCTCTTAAATAAACTAAAAAATATTTAAATAAAGAAAGGAGTCATCATCATGACAAACATTACAATTAACGAAAGAAAAAGAGAATTAGTTATCACAAAGAAGTTCGACAAGGCGGCAAGCCAGTTTGGTTCCCCTGAATACAAGGAACTAAGAGAAGCTAAGTTAGATCACCCAGGATTCAAGGTAGTTGTTAAGTCCACAAAGCAGAAGAGAGAAGCTTTCAAGGGTTTAGATTATGCTTACATGGAAAAGTACATTATAGCTCACGATGACGAAGAAAAAACTATCATGGCAGAATATGAAATGCTAAGAGGTACTAGTGAGGTAGCAAAGGCTTTATTAGTGGAACCTGCTTCATATTTCGAAATGAAAGAATGGTTTTTCGTTAAGTTCCCAGAAGTTGCTGAGTTCCACAAGAAGAGAGAAAAGGCTCTAGAAGAAATTAAGAGAGCAAGTGAAGCTAAAAAGGCTGCTTAATGTTAAAAAGTAAATCAATATTACAAAAGTACAAATACGGAGGAAAATAAAATGAGAAATACTTTAAGATTAAACCACGAAAGAAACCTTATTATCATGGATAGAACATTCGCAAAGCTTGCTCAAGACACATTCAGTGATGAATATAAGCATCTTCAGATGGTAAGAGCAGATTACCCTACATATAGAGTTGTAAGAAAGACAATTAAAAAGAATCCTGATAAAGAAACTTGGAAAGGTCTTACTTATGATTATATGAGAGAATACATTATCCTACATGAAGAAACTGATACAAGAAAAGCTGTTATGGATGAACTTGATGATCTAATTCTTATTTCAAAGTGTCATGCTCAGTCCAAGAGATATCCAGTAATCAAGAACTGGTTTTTAAATAAGTACCCTGAAATTAAAAAGTTCGGAATGCCAAAAGAAGAAACTGCGGAAGTAGTTGAAAAAGAAGCTGGTTATGAAGTTGTAATGCCTGCTTTAGAAACTGCGGCTTAACTAATAAAATTTAATTCAAGCTATTAACAGTCTATATATAAATATAAGTGTTAATGAGATGATTAAAAAAAGAAAGGGAAAAATTATGTTAGAGATCAGAGAATATAAAAAGCCTGAATTAACAGCAATGCTCGGAACCAAAAGTGTAGATAATATTAAAAAGAAATTAGAACGGTATAAAGTGGAATTTGATTTGAGCGGCCGCGGAGAAAAAGCCATCTTTGATATAAAAGCAATCAATGATCCATTAAAAGTCTTCTGCATAATAGAGCTTGAGTTTGATGCTAATACGGATTTTAAAAAACTTGCTTACTTTGCTTACTGCTACTTCAATGATGAAGAGTTCATGGCAATGCCTGATGAAGTGAAGTCCACAAGACTTGATAAGGATGGTAAATATACCTCAAGACAAACAATAGCATCTTACACTAGGAGATTTGAACGAAACGATTTGATTTACAGAAATACTGATAATTTTATATACTACTTTGCTTATGGAAAACATCAAAGTATGACAGATAAAAAGACTTATTGTAAAGCGTGGAAACTCTACTGGGATTCTATTAAAGACGGGGCAACTCCATGGGAAGCAATGTGGAATGTAAGATTTGAATTTGGCGGATCGCCTAGAAAACAAGCAATCCCGCAAGTAAATGCTTTTCATCTAGCCAAAATAGAAACTTTGATAAAGCTATCAGAGGAAGTAATAGAAGAAGATATGCTTAAATATTCTAATCAACCTATTAACAGTTAAATAATAATATTAGGGTGTTAATAAGATGATTAAATTGGTCTAAGAAGATTCAAGTATCTGAGTTAGATTTTATGTAAGGTAAAGAGAGGAGAGTTAATTATGAAAAAGAAATTACCTGAAAGATTAAAATCATTAGTTAATGGCAAATCTGCCATGGAGAACTATAAAGATCATGTTGAAAAAAGGCAAAAGAAATGCCAAGAACAAAGACAGGAAAAGGAAGTCGAAGCACAAATACCTGATGAAAAAGTAGTGGCGGAGATGCTCCGAAAAGAGATTGAAAAATGTTTAAAGTAAGAAAGCGGTAAGCCGATCAATAAAAATGTTGGTCAGCTTACCGCTTTTTTTCGTTTTCACGAATCGTGCCGCTATTTCAATGTAATGTAAACAATCATTAAAATCGTCTTTTAAATTCAAATCTGCTCTTGGGGGGAGAGTGAGCCACCACCACCCGCAGAAATAAAACTAAAAAATTTATATCCTAAAAATTAGCCCCCTACCGTCCTGCTTCAGTCTGTTGTTCAAGAAAAGGTGTTGTTAATTACTTGAACAAAAACAAGGGATTTTAGGGGTTATTTTGTATCTTTTTTTCTTATCTTTTGTTGTTCAGGAAAGCATTTGTTTTATTGAACATCTTAGTCAGGGATATATTCCATTAAATCTGCAGGTTGGCAGTCTAACTCATTGCAGATTTTATTTAAAGCATCTATTGGAAGTTGCTTAATAGAACCAGTAGCAATAGCTGATATTGTTGCAGGTCTGATACCTGTTCTTTCTGCTAATTCTTTCTGTGTCATTTCTCTTTTGGCAAGCATTACCTTAACTGTGAATTTAATCATGAAATCAACTCCTTTCTCTTGGATTGTATCACGGATTTCGTAGTGGTTCAATACGAATTACGAAAATTAATTACCGAAAAAGTAATAAAATTACGAAAAAGCGTTGACAAATTACTTGAAACGTAGTAATATATACTCAATAAAGGAATTACTTACCAAAAGAGAAAAGGAGATTTAGCCATGACAAAGAGAGAAATCGTAGAAAAGATCGAAGCATTAAATGAATGGGAAGCTTTAATGGAAGAAGCAAGAACTGAAGCAGAGGCAATCAAAGATAGCTTAAAGGCGGAAATGCTAGAAAGAGAAACAGAAGAGTTGATCGCAGGATCTTACATCATCAGATGGACATCAGTTCTATCAAACAGATTTGACACTACTGGATTTAAGAAAATGTATGGAGAACTATATAAAGCATTCACAAAGCAGAGTGCTAGCAGAAGATTTACAATTTCTTGTTAATTAAATAAAACCTCTTCACAGGCGAAAACAAAGCCTGTGGAGAGGTAAAGAAAAGGGGTTTAATATGATTTATGGATATGCTAGATGCTCAACGAATGAGAGCAAGCAAGATATATCAAGACAAGTGCGAGAATTAAAGTCCGCAGGAGCTGAAAAGATTTATTTAGAATACGAGCATGGGGATAGTGTTATAAAGGATCAACAGCAGATGATGTTTGAAGAGGCAAAAGAGGGGGATACCATTATCACTTTAGAAGTTCCAAGATTAGCAAGAAGTACAAAGCAGTTATGCGAGATTATAGAGTTAATCAGGGATAAGAAATTAAAGCTTGTTATTGTAGGTAGTATAACACTTGATTGTAGGAATGGTCAGGCAGATCCGATGAGTGAAGCTTTTCTTCAGATGGCAGGTGTGTTTAGCCAACTGGAACTAGCAATCATCAGACAAAGGGTTAAGTCAGGAATGCGGAATGCTCAGGCAAAAGGGGTTAAGATAGGGCGGCCGCAGACCACGAAAGAAGATGTTCCTGCTTCATTTGTAAGACATTACCCTGCTTATAAGATGGGAAATTTAAACATATCAGAATTAGCAAGGCTTTGTAATTTGAGCAGGGGAACAGTTTATAAGTATATTTATCTTTTGGAAAAACAATAGATAAAAGAAAAGGGGTAAAGAAAAATGGAAAAATTAAAGGATATTCAATACAACTATGTTTGTGTGTATCATAATTTGATGTGTTTGCTTCATGTGGTGGGTATTCTGTTAGAACATTATGAGCAGGAAGAGGGACACCGAGAGACTGAGATAGTATTACATATTTTAAAAAAGAATCTTGAAGCAGTAAGAAAGGGCTTGAAGGAAAATAATAATGAGTTTGATGAATTCTTAATTCAAAATTAACAAAAGCAGCTACTCAATTGGTAGCTGCTTTTGTTCTTCTATATCATCTTTTGTATATTTTGCTATATCTGATAAATCACAATCTAAGATTTCACATAATAAGTTTAATGTATATGTATTAACATTACCGTTTTTTCTAAGTCTATCAAGCTGACCTGTACTTATTTTATATTCTTTTATGAGTTTGTATTGTGAGATTTTTTTCTCTTTCATTGTTTCCCATAAAGGTTCAAAAGTAATCATATCCTTATTATCTCCCTTTTGAAATATCTTTATGTAAATCCTACAAACATGTACTTTTATTGACAATTGCCCATAAACGGGCTATAATTTTATGCAAATACATGCTCATATTTTATCGATGTTTGAGCGGCAAAGGAGACGGAATTATGAAAAAATTGTTAGTAATTGCATTAATACTAGTTATGTGCATTTCCTTATGTGCATGTGGTGGTGGAGATGTTGCGGGAACATATAAAAGCGTTCTATGGGATACATCTTATCAGCTAAATGATAATAATACGTATGACAAAACATCCCCAAAAGATAGTGGCACATATGAAACTAAAGGAAGTGGATTTGCATTAGAAAGCAAAGACGGGATTGTTGAAGAAGAATTCTCGAAAGAAGGGGATTATTATTATCGAACTAATTTGATATGTTGTTTTGAAGAAGATGAAGCATATGGTATTGCACCTGCCTTTAATGATGAAGGAAAAACAGACCAAGACTTTGTAGCTTATTATGATACTATTGATAGTAGTACATATCAATATGACGTTCTTATTTTACAATTGGAATCAGATGGAACTTTTAAATTAAGAGATTGTGAAAGAAGAGGTTATCATCAGTCAGAAGGAACGCTGTATGAAGGTACATATAGCTTAGATGGAAAAAATTTAAATCTTAATTGTGATAATGGTAAAACTATACCATTCTTATATATTAATGATTGTATATACTTTGATATTTTAACTAAACAGTAATAAATCTTATTAGATGAATGAATTGATAACAAACGTACATATAACAACTGAAGCAGGGTTTATAACCCTGCTTCTTCTTTTAATTCTGCTTCAGCTTTGTTATAATTATTTATCAAGAAAAGAGGGATAATTATGTCAGAAAAAGAACCTAGAAGAGGTAAAAAATTCAATCAAAAGCTAAAACCTTATTTAGTCCTTGAATATTTAAGAAAGTATTCAGATGAGAATAATCCTAAATCAGCGACGGACATAGTAAACTTTTTAAAAACAAGAGGTGTTCCTGCTGAAAGAAGATCTATTTATAGAGATATTGAAGATATAAATAAAGTCGCTATTTTGATGGAATATGATGGTACTGATCTAGATAATGTTTCAGATGAGGATGCTGTTTATAACATTGAAGATGCCGAGGACAAGTTGTTTGAAGATGAGTATGATCTGATAAAACTAATTGCTTACGATAAACATAAAAAAGGATTTTATATTAAGAATAGGCATTTTGATTTAATGGATATAAAACTTCTTGCGGAATGTGTATATTCAGCTAAATTTGTAGCAGAAAGAGATGCCAAAAGACTTGTTAATGTTGTATGTGATTTTGTGAGTGAAGCTGAAGCGAAAAAAATAAAACATGATGCTTTTCTTACAGACAGAATTAAGACTAATAACAAAAGTGTGCTATTCAATATTTCCACAATTAACGAGGCTATGAGTTATAAAGTCGAGGGGCGGCCGCATATCCCTGAAAAGATTACTTTCAAATATTTGAAGTATTCCATAGATGATCTGAAGTCTCAGGTTGAAAGAAGACATGGAGAAAAGTATAAAGTAAGCCCTTACAAGCTTTTAATTAACGATGCGAATTATTATCTTCTTGCTTTTGATGATAAGAAGCAAAAGATGATGACTTACAGAGTGGATAGAATGAAAGATGTTTCATTTACTGGGGAAGCAAGAGAGGGCGAAGAAGAGTTTAAGAAGATTGATCTGAAGACATACACACAAAGAGTATTTTCTATGTTTGGCGGAGAGCCGAAGACTGTAAGCATTAGATGTATAACTCCTTTGCTCGATGTTATGGTTGAAAGATTTGGCAAAGATTCTTCTTTTGTAAAAATAGATGATAGTCATTTTATAGTCTCCGCAAGAGTTGAAATAAGTGATCAGTTCTTTGGTTGGCTCTTGGGGTTTGGTAAAAAGGTAAAGCTTCTTGCTCCTGATGATGTTGTTGAGAAGTTTAAAGCTTATTTAGACAAGATTAGAGAGCTATATTAAGAAAGCAGGGCTAAGCCCTGCTTCAGTTTTTTTGTTGATTAAAAGATGTTAAAAAGATGTTATAAAGTAATTAACAAGTTGTATTAGAGATATTCTAAAGTTGATTTATTTTTCTTAATTTTATGCTTCATTCCTGTTGTCTTGACCATCTTGTCAAGTGGACTGAATGAATCAAAACCCTCTTTTAGATCTGCACTAAACATATTTACATAGTTCCTTGTCATATCTAAACTTGAATGACCGAGCATCTTTTGAAGTCTAAAAGCATCGCCGTTGTTTCTGATCCAATACTTTGCGAATGTGTGTCTAAAAGCATGAATACTTGTCCTTTGTACACCTCTTGAATTATTAAATGTTTTGATGGATTGTATCAGAGCACTCTCTGTGAGTTTTTCTCCTGCGATATTACAGAATAAATATTCTTCAGGATCTGCTTCAAATCTAAACAGTCTAATATACTTTTTTAATACAGCGGATAGTTCAGAACTCATTGGAATAATCTGAACTTTCTTATTTTTTGTCTGTTGAAGCAGGATTTCTTTCTCTTGAAAATTAAGATCCTTAATCTTTATATTACAGACAGTTCTTTCTCTGTTTCCTGTTGCTAAAATCCAGTTTATAACTGCCCAACTTCTCCAAGGCGTAAAAGTGTTTTCTTTTGGTTCTACAAGGAGCTTTTGTAGTTCCTCTTCAGTATAGGTTTCCTTTATTATTTCTTGTGCTTTAATAAGTTTAATTTCTATTTTTTCGTTCAAATATCCTGAAACGAATGCCCAATTAAAAAATGCTTTCAGCTCTCTCAAGTAGTGATTTATAGTAGCAACCTTTAATCCGTCTTCATTCAGTTGGTTGATGAAATAATAAATATCCTCTTTTGACAATTCATTGATTTGTGGATTCTTTAAGTTAAGTGTTTTACAAAGACGAATAATGCTTTCAGAATAATTACGGATAGTTTTTTCTGACATACCATAAGCTGTTTTTTCTAATTTGAATACGTCAAACAATTCTGCAATAGTGTAATCTCTATTGCTTCTGATCTTTACTCTTGTGTGCATTCCCATATTTAATCCTCCTGTTTTTAGAAGATCTAGAAAGAGAATCAGGTAGTGCAAAATCATATACCTGATTAGGTATAGACGATTCATTTTTGGATTTGCTATTGTTATGACGAAATAGCAGAAAGTCTCAAACCCTACAACTATTGAAATTTAGCCGTTTACAGAAAACAAAAAAATAAAAAACCTGTAACGTCAGTTACAGGTTTTACTTTTGGTGGATCTTCAGGGGTTCGAACCCTGGACACCCTGATTAAGAGTCAGGTGCTCTGCCAGCTGAGCTAAAGATCCATACGAGATTCACAACACGATTTATAATAGCACTTATATGCGGGCTTGTCAACAATTTTTTTTAAAATTTTTAAAAATTTTTAGCGAGAGAAAAACCTAAATTTGGTTCTTATAAAAGAGTGTTTAAAGTGCAAACTAGATTTAGAGGAGGGATGAGAAAATGAAGGAAATGAATAAAAACAGCAATTCTTCTGAAAGAAATGAAAACAGAAACGAAAAGTCTCAGAAGAACCAGAAAAATCAGAAGAGCCAAAAGAGCGAAAGCAACCAGAGCAACAACAGATATTAGGTTGTCGAAGGGCATACAAAAGGGAAAAGAGCGGTATGAACTGCTCTTTTTTCTTTGCATTCTAGTAGTATTTGTTATATAATAGTAAGAACTATAAAATTAGGGGTGACAATTGTGTTGAAGGACCTTAATGAGTTAATTGAAAAGGTAATCGACTTCTGTCAGGAGCGTACGGATGTGCTCATGATAGGCGGTGTAGCGCTGATTATAATAATCATAATTGTTTCCATCATCAGATCTATTGTTAAGAGGGATGATGAGGAAGATTTTGATTTTGATGAGAGCGAATATGTTGGTAATTTGATAAAATCCGAAACGAAATGTGATGAGGAAAAACCTGTCGAAAAGTGTAAGCAGAACGTGGTCTTTCCTGAAGAGTTGATTGAAGAACTTTCGAAGGTATCTGCAGGCAATTTACAGGAAGTTGAAATAAAAATCCAAAGTGCTGAACTGAAATTCAAGTATGGAGGAACAAGAACCGAAGGAGAGCAAGCTTTTGAGGAGATAAAGTTTTTTGAAGAAAAACCTGTTTCTGAAGGAGTAGCTGCAACAGAGGCAGAATCTGAAAACCCTGAGGAAAAGACGGAAGAAAATCCGGAAGAAGTTAAGATTGAAGCTCCTGTCAAATTTGGAGCTGGCAACTTTAATATAAGCAAATCCGGCAAGGTTTTCACAGAAGAAGAGCTGGAAAAACAGATTAGAGATTAACGGAGGCATAGCGGAATGTTTTGTACAAAATGCGGCAAAGAATTACACGAAGGCGACCTTTTTTGTGCACACTGCGGTAACAGAGTAAGAACTGCGGCGCCTGAAAATAATATGAGTAAGTACTCGGAGGTGGTTTTTAATCCTCCGTTCAAAATTGAGGCTCAACGCAGAACGGAAGAGATTTCTCAGGAAGTGAAGCAATACAGCCGAGAACCGAAAAGAGAGTCCCTTCAGTTTGATTGGAATCTTGATGGCTTCCCGGGAAGCAGCAAGAAAAAAGAAGAAGATTTCAAGTTTAACTGGGATGATGTTCTTGAAAAAAAGAAGGATTCCCGCGAAATCGATGTAGAGAAGATTCTGTTCGTAGCTGAGGGCGATAAAAAAGAAGAAAAGAAGGAAGAAAAGCCGGAAGAGCCGAAGGCAGAACTTGCAGCTGAAATCAAAAAAGATTTTCCTGCAGAAGATTTGTTTGCAGACAAGAGTAAGGACAGCCGTCCTCTTTCCATAGAAGAACTTGAACGAGAACTTTTCGGAGACGCTCCTGTTGTGGAAGATAAGCAGGATGAAGACTTGAAGATGACTCGCCGCTACGAAGGACCTAAGGACAAGTTTTATACATACAATGCCAAGAAGGACGCTTTCCAGGAACTGCTCGACAAAGAGCGCGAAAGAGTGCAGCAGATGGAAGCTGAACGCAAAGCTCAGTGGGATGATTTAACTCCTACGGAAGAGCAGCTGGAGAAAAAGCCTAACGAAGCACTTTCTTTTGAAGATGTATTCCAGGAACCTAAGATATTTACAGGAGCTATACTTCGTGAGGTTGCAGTAGTGCTGCCGCCGCTCACACCGACAGTTATGGCTTGTGAAGAAGAACCTGAAAAAGCTGCTGAAGTGGCGAAGGAGGTGCCTCCCTTTCAGGAAGAACAGCTCCCTGACGGCCAAGAAAAGACAAAACTCAGATATTCAGATATCTTTCCCGTTGAAGATATTGACGCTGGCAATGGCGGCGACGATGATGATTCTGATGATTCCGGAAAAGAAGAAGTCAAGCCGCTCGAAAAGAAGATAGATGAGACTCAGGAAGCAGAAAAACCTAAAAAGAAAGGCAATCCGGTTCTAAAATTTATCATCATTCTGCTGGCAATCGTGGTATTGGCAGAAGTTGCAGTAATCGGAGTTAAATTGGCGGCGCCTGAAAGTGAGTTTGCACTGAAAGTTGATGAAATAGTCGGAAAGATAACTTCTGTGTTCACAGGCGGTGAAGACGAGGAAGCGACAATAAAAGACTTTATAAACAATCTGGCAGGCAATGTAGCGGGCATAGGAACTGTCAAGGCTGCAGACGATTTGAAATACGATTTGACAAAGACTTATGCATTCGATGAAATCACGCAAAGCGAAGATTTTGAAAATTCTGCGTGGATTGAAAATTCCGATGGAACCGAAATCACATACGGTCAGGGAATAATAGAAGGATTAATCACCTATTACGATCAGCTGAAAACCAACAATCAATTGGCAGAGGGTCTGGTAGGAATTAATAAATTAGAAATAGGTGAAATCAGAACAGGGGGAACAGGATATTATGTTCTGTGCAAAGTAACCTATGAAGGTGAGGATGGCGATGTGGTCAAGCACGAAACAGTTTGCTTGGAAGCAGGAGACCAGCTCATCAATGTTAAAGAAGTGAAGGAGGAAACATTATAATGGACAAAGCAAATCAAAAAGTTTCAATGTTTCTGCTAACTGTTATACTGGTGATAACACTGTTTGTGGGGTTAATTGGATACATTGCAGATTTTTTATGGTTTAAAGAAATGGGCTACCTGTCCGTATTCTTTAAGCAATTGGTAACGCAGTTAACTGTAGGTATTCCGACATTTATTGTAGTAACCGGATTGGTGTTTGTGTACCTTAACTATCTGAAAAAAGGTTATTTTGCACAAATTGCATCCTCAGAAGCTACTAATATGAAAACCTTGAGAAAAATATCTCTGGGGCTGGCTGCTGTATTCGGTTTATTCGTTACAATTATGACTGTGTTCCAGTTATGGTTTGAAATATTGGAATTTACAAACAGTACAGACTTTAATCTGAAGGATCCGCTTTTCGGACTGGATATTTCATTCTATATCTTTAAGTTGGACTTCCTGACAGCACTTAACGACATTTTAATCTTTGTTGTTATTGGATTTATCGCTCTCACACTCATCTATTATGTAGTGCTGATGACTATGAGAACTCCTGATATGTTCAAGGAAGAAGTGCCTCCACAGGCAGAAGATGTAGATGACGAAAGATATACAGGCGGAGACAATCCGTTTGAAGGAAAGAAAACCGGTGGATTTGAAGAAACAATCGGCAAATTCACTGAAGCTTTTACAGGTAAGAAATTTACTCCAAAGGCACCAAAGCCAAAGAAGCAGTTCGATGATGGAAACTTCAAGGAATTATTGAAGATTGCATCAGGAAAGATAGCTCTCTTGGGATTCATTTTCTTTATTATGCTGGGATTGGATTTCTTCCTGCAGCAGTTCGATCTGCTTCATGCACATACAGGTGCTGTTTACGGAGCAGGATTTACAGATGTAACGATTACTCTGTGGAAGCTTAGAATCCTGTGCGTTCTTGCAGTTTTAGCGGCAGTAATGTTTGTTATCTGCATGAAAAAGAAGAATTATAAGAAGACTCTGTTGGTTCCTGTAATTATGATTGCAGTAGGAGCTCTTGGAACAGGTGCGGAAATTGCAGTGCAGAACATCATAGTTTCTCCTGATGAACTGAGCAAAGAAGCCCCTTATCTGGAAAGAAACATTGAGTACACACAATACGCATATCAGCTTGATGACGTATCCGTTAAGCCTTTCCAGGCAGATGACAGTCTTACTGCATCAGACATCAACGCTAATACAGAAACTATCAACAATATTCGTATTAACGACTTCGATCCTGCGAAGCAGTTCTATAATCAGACTCAGAGTATCCGTCAGTACTACACTTTCAACGACGTAGATAATGACAGATATGTAATAAACGGCAAGTACACACAAACTTACCTAGCAACAAGAGAAATTGATGAAACAAAGATTACAGACTCCTGGCTGAACAAACATCTGAAATATACTCACGGCTATGGTGTTACTGTTTCAAGAGTAGACAAGGTAACTGCAAGCGGCCAGCCTGATGTTATGGTAGGAAACATCCCTCCTGAATCATCAGTACCTGAATTGCAGATTATAAGACCTGAAATTTACTTCGGAGAACTTTCAAATCAGTATATTGTAGTTGGAACGGACGAATCTGAATTTGACTATCCATCAGGTGATTCCAATAAGTATACAAAGTACGAAGGAACTGCAGGTATCAAGCTGAATCTGTTTAACCGTGCAGTATTTGCAATCAATGAACGTAGCTTTAAGCTGATGATTTCAACCAATATTGACAGCAACTCCAAGATTATCGTTCACAGAAATGTAATGGACAGAGTTCGTACAATTATGCCTTACCTCAGCTACGAAGATGACCCTTATATGGTTACAGTAGATGGCAAGCTTTACTGGATGGTTGATGCATACACTTCAAGCTCCAACTATCCATATTCACAGGCTTATGATGGCAATATCAACTACATCAGAAACTCCGTTAAGGTTGTAGTTGATGCATACAATGGCGATGTGAACTTCTACGTTGTTGATGAAGAAGATCCGATGGCGGCAACATTTACTAAGATTTATCCTGATTTATTCAAGAAGTTTGATCAGATGCCGGAAGGTCTCAAGGCACATATCCGTTATCCAAATGCATTACTTCAGATTCAGGCTCAGATGTATGCTAGATACCACATGGAAGACACAAGCGTATTCTACCTGAACGAAGACCAGTGGGATATTGCTAATGAAATCTACGGTACTGAAACAATTCCTATGACTCCACAGTACTACATTGCAAAACTTCCTGGCGAAAAGAGCGCGGAATTCTTCAACTCAATTCCGTTCACTCCTAAGACAAAGAAGAATATGACAGCACTGTTTGTGGCTCGTAACGATGGAGAAAACTATGGTGAACTGGTATTGTATCAATTCCCTAAGAACAGAACTATTTACGGTCCTGAACAGATTGAAGCGCAGATCGACCAGAACACTGAAATTTCCAAGGAATTCTCTCTCTGGAAGAATTCCGGTTCAACTTACAGAAGAGGTAATATGTTCATTATTCCTATTAACTCTTCATTACTGTACGTAGAACCTGTATATCTGGAAGCTACTAACTCCAGTATCCCTGAAGTAAAGAGAATCATCGTGGCTTATGACGATAAGATTGCATACGAAGAAACTCTTGCTGAATGTCTGATGGAACTCTTTGGAGATAAAGCAGGCAACGGAGTAGACTCTTCCGGAAGCACATCTGCAGGAACAAGCTCCGGAAACTTAAGTCAGTCTGAACTCATTGATAAGGCTGTAGAAGCGTATAATAATGCTGAAGCTGCTATGAAGAAGGGTGACTGGGAAGCTTACGGAAAGTACCTGAGTGAACTGGAAAGCTATTTAAAGAAATTAGATAAATAACAAAGCAAAAGGAGGCACATTATGCTGGAATTTGATTTTGAACGAATGCTGTTCAAAATACCACCGACAAAGCATGATAACAGGGAAATTTCTCAGATTTTAAGAGAACATCCGGAAGTGCAGTTCGTATCTTTTGTAGGACTGGACATTGCAGGTAATGATACTGACGAAAGAATCCCCGTAAAACTATTTTTAGACGATATAGATGATATGCTAGAGCACGGCGTTCAAACGGACGGTTCCAGCGTTCACCTGCCTAAAATTGCAGAATTAAATAACGCAAAAGTAGACATGATACCGGACAAGAGTGTTAACTGGTATGTGGACTACAATTTTGACAATGTATCAAAGAAAACAGGATTACCGGTAGGCACATTGCGCATACCGGCCTTCCTGATTCATAACGATAAGGCACCTGTAGGTGCAAGAGTAATTCTCAGAGACTCTATTAATAAATTAAAAGCGGATCTGATGAAACTGCTTTCTGAAAATCCGTACGTTTTCGAATATATCGATGGAATTGACAGTGTTGATGACATCGATGAAGTGCTCACAACCAGTGCAACTGAACTTGAATTCTGGGTAAGAACACCTGAGGATAAGGCTGACAAAGAACAGCTTACAGTTTCAGAAGAACTGAAGGAACAGTACTGGAAGAGAACTTACGGACCTGTTAGAACAGCTCTTGAAAAATCCTTACAAATCCTTGATTACTATGGATTTAATATGGAAATGGGCCACAAGGAAGTAGGCGGTGTCAAATCTAAGATTACTCGTACAGGCGACCATGACCACATTATGGAGCAGCTTGAAATTGACTGGAAATATGCAGATGCTATGCAGGCTGCTGATAATGAAAAGATGGTAAAATACGTTGTAAGAGACGTATTCAACCAATTCGGGCTGTCTACAACATTTATGGCAAAACCTGTTGAAGGTGTTGCGGGAAGCGGTGAACATACTCACTTGGGTGTGTCCGTGAGAACAAAAGCCGGTAAAGTCGTAAACCTGTTTGCTGCGGCGAACCCAAGAGAAGACTTCCTCAACCCAATCGGTTTTGGAGGTTTGATGGGTATCCTGAAAAACTACGAAGCCATCAATCCGTTTGTGAGCCCTTCTGTGGACGCTCTCAACAGATTGAAACCGGGATTTGAAGCTCCTGTTTGTATCGTAACATCATTGGGTATTTCTGCTCACGAACCATCCAGAAACAGAACTATTCTGGTAGGTCTCGTCAGAGATGAAAGAAATCCTCTGGCAACAAGATTTGAACTTCGTTCTCCAAATCCTAAATCAAATACATATTTGGTAATAGCCGGCAGTTATATGGCAATGCTTGATGGCATCAGAAATGCACTTGAAGCTAAAAAAACTCCTAAAGACCTGGAAAAATCCATTTCCAAGAAATTGGGAGAAGAAGATTTTTATCTGGAGACAGACAGAGAGTACAGAAGTGAAAAGGACGTTTTCGAAGATTTCACTGAAGAAGAAAGAAACTCCCGTTTCGGACATGCTCCTGCTACAGTGTGGGAAAACCTTCAGGGTTTCAAACTTTATCCTGATAAGGTCAGGGCTGTTTGCGGCGATGGTGAAGTTATACAGCCTATTTCGCTGGAATCTTATACCGAGTATGCTCTCACACAGTGGAAGACCGAGCTTTACAGCAGAATTATTCCATCATATATGACTACTGTCAGAGAGTGCGTCAAACTTCACGGTGAAGATGCTACAGATTACGATATTCTCAACTGGGAAAGAATCAAGGAACTGAGATTCAATATTGCAAAAGACAGTTTATCTGAAAAGTCACTCTTAACCAGAGTTAAAGAAGCTCTTGCGGCTTCTGACTACGAGACTGCATCAAAACTGCAGATTGAACTCCAGGGAAAAATGGCCCAGCTCAGGATACAGTACAGCAAATACAGAAAAAATTTATTTTAATTAACCATAGAAAAGAGGATCAAAATGTTAGACATTAAGAGAATTAGAGAAGACTACGAAAATGTCAAAGCGGCAGTCGAAAGAAGATGCAAAGGCGACTTCGGCCTTTCAAGAGTTCCTGAACTGGACGCTAAAAGAAGAGAAATTCTTGTAGAAGTGGAACAGATGAAGAATCGTCAGAACACAGTTTCCAAGGAAATTCCTAAGCTGAAGAAAGCCGGCGAAGACACAACTGCCATTATGGCAGAAATGAAGGAACTTTCCGGAAAGATTAAGGAACTGGACGCACAGGTTGCAGACCTGGAAAAGGAACTGAAAGATGTACTTCTTGGCGTTCCAAATACACCAAATCCTGAAGTACAGCTGGGTGAAGACGACTCCGATAACGTTGAAATGAGAAAGTTTATGGAACCTACGCAGTTCGATTTTGAAGCTAAGGCTCACTGGGATGTAGGCGCAGACCTTGACATTTTAGATTGGGAAAGAGCTGCAAAGATTTCCGGTGCAAGATTCACAGTTTACAAGGGTCTCGGCGCAAGACTGGAAAGAGCAGTTATCAACTTTATGCTGGATCTGCACACTGTAGATCAGGATTACGTTGAAATTCTCCCTCCATTCATGGTTAACAGAGCGGCAATGACAGGTACAGGCCAGCTCCCTA
Source organism: Bacillota bacterium (assembly GCA_017440275.1). Classification (GTDB taxonomy): domain Bacteria; phylum Bacillota; class Clostridia; order Peptostreptococcales; family Anaerovoracaceae; genus Fimisoma. Next base: position 64,572 of record JAFSHN010000031.1, read on the forward strand.
AGTTCGAAGAAGACATGTTCTACGTACCTCAGAAGGACTTCTTCTTAATCCCAACTGCTGAAGTTCCTGTAACAAACTTGAGAGCTCAAGAAATCATGCCAGAATCCGAAATGCCTGTATACTACACAGCTTACACTCCTTGCTTCAGAGCAGAAGCAGGTTCCGCAGGCAGAGACACAAGAGGTCTCATCAGACAGCATCAGTTCAACAAGGTTGAATTAGTTAAGTTCGTTAAGCCTGAAGGTTCTTACGACGAACTGGAAAAACTGACTGCTGATGCTGAAGAAGTTCTGAAGAGATTAGAAATCCCTTACAGAGTTGTAAGACTCTCCACAGGCGACCTCGGTTTCTCATCCGCAATGACTTATGACATTGAAGTGTGGATGCCATCCTACGGCAGATACGTTGAAATTTCTTCCTGCTCTAACTTCGAAGATTATCAGGCAAGAAGAGCAAATATCCGTTACAGAAACGAAGAAACAGGCAAAGCTGAATTTGTTCACACTCTCAACGGCTCCGGTCTTGCAGTAGGCAGAACAGTTGCAGCAATCCTTGAAAACTATCAGCAGGCTGACGGAAGCGTAGTAGTTCCTGAAGCACTGAGACCTTATATGGGCGGACTGGAAGTTATTAAATAAGAAATTCAAGCTACAGACAATATAAAGAGAGCCCTGCATCGCGGCTTTGGCCGCGGCAGGGCTCTTGTCGTTAAAACCTAAAAAGGTTGGTTGTCGTGTGATTTTTAGGCAAAATGCAGGGTGCGATGCCTAAAAAATTTTGAATAAGAATGTTAATTAGGCATCGCTCCTGAAGAAATTAAAAAAACATCGGAATTTAGGTTGCCGCGGAAGAGTGCGGCCTAATAACTTTAGAAGCACTTATGCTTTTTAGGCAAAAGGCCTAAATAAAAGCAATTTTTGAAATCCTTTAGGCATTGCAAGACACCTGTGCCTAAATTTCGTAAATAGCAAAAATTTTTAGGTTCGGCGGCACCGATTTTGCCTAAAAATACGGTACCGGCTGTAGTTTTAGGAATTTGCGAGAAAAACGTATTCTGAAGAAATATTATTTGCAAAACCCTTTCAAAAACATCGGCATCATTGTTGCTGCATACTGGCACAGAGAATAATTTCCGTTGCAGATGCACCAATCATACATAAGACCGCGCTCAAACATGGCGTAGGCTTTGGTTATATCGTTAATAGACAATTCGTCTTTGAAGTAGCCATTTTGCTGGCCTTCCATTGCAATTTGACGAAGTAGTTTATAGTAGGTTCTGTTGGTATCCAGAAGATGACGTTCGCCCTTTGTAACGAGCTGAGAGGAGAACAACTGACACAACAAGTCTACGGAAACTGTATTTTCGATCATTAAAAACAATTCCTGATTGAGAAAAATCAATTTTTCGATTGGTGAAAGGGACATATCCATAGTGTCCAGTAGTTCTTCGTACTTCTCATCGAAAAGATAGGAAAGAGAACTCAGGAGGGCATCCTTACCGTCAAAGTAATGATAGAAAGAACCCTTGGAAGTACCTGAAACTTCAACGATTTCTTCGATGGTAGTGTCATCGTAGCCTTGCTGATAAAAGAGCTGCCATGCAGCGGAAACTATCTTGCCTTTGGTGTTTTTTGAGTTTTTCTTTTTCATAGGAGCTCCTTTTTGAAAAAATTTTCAAGTTTTATTTTTGATACATTTTATAGTATAGACTAAAGTATAATAAATAAATGTTGAAAAATCAATATATTTCGATGATTATAACCATAAAATTATTAAAAATAGTACAGACTAAATTCTGTATTTCATTCTAGTTTTAAATGTGTTACAATGGCAAAGTCAAAAGAAAACGGAGAGGTTATTAATTATGAGTTTTAAATTAGCAAAATACATCGAACCTGATTTTACAGAAGAAAGATTTATAAACGCACCTGATTGCAAGCTTGTTATGGCACCACGCGCTAAGGCTGCACCTAAGAATTTCCATGCCACTTCTATTTTCCCTGAGTACTTCAAAATCAGCGGCAAATGGCATCTGGCAGAAGACAGCAGAATGGATGCTGTTCCTGTATGGGATGGAGAAAAAATTAAGGTTGTGGAATTCAGAAATATCCAGGAAGGCGATATGGTGGTTGTAGGAAGAACAGAAGATGCTTCCGAAGGTATCTACGTTCATGATAACTGCTGGGTTCGTGAAGGTGAAGAAGATGCAAAGAACACTTTCGCATTCAGACAGAGCAGAAGTCGTGAAACTTCCTTTACACAGGATTATGAAGATTTAGTTGAACTGCTGAAACACGAAAAAGAAAACAACGGTTACATCGTATGGGTTCTGGGACCTGCCTGCAGCTTTGACGTTGAAGCAAGACGTGTTATGGGTGAATTAATTGCAAATGGTTACTGCCAGGCACTCCTTGCAGGTAACGCTCTTGCAACACATGATCTGGAAGGGGCGTACCTCGGCACTGCACTGGGCTGCGACATAAAGAATCAGAAGCTCCACTTCAACGGACACTACAACCATTTAGATGCTATCAATGCAATCAACACTTACGGTTCAATACCTAAGTTTATTGAAGAGGAAGGAATTGATAACGGAATCATCTACAACTGCGTTAAACACAAAGTACCATTTGTATTAAATGGTTCAATTCGTGATGACGGTCCGCTTCCTGAAGTTTACGAACACGCTTACGTTGGACAGGACACAATTCGTTCCCATGTTCGTAAAGCCACAACTGTAATAGGCATGGCAACAGTGCTTCACACAATTGCAACAGGCAATATGACGCCTACATACAGAGTACTGGAAGACGGCACAATCAGACCCGTTCATTTCTATATGGTTGATACATCTGAATTCGCTGCTAATAAGCTGGGTGACAGAGGAAGCCTGGCAGCTAAAGGCATCGTTACAAATGTTCAGGACTTTATGAGAAACGTGGCAAGAGGTCTCGACTTATAATAAGAAAGGCGGAATTCGCTTTGAAAACATCAATAAAAGACTTTTTAATAAATCACGGGGCCCAGCGCCCCGTATCTTTTCATATGCCGGGTCACAAAGGGAGTGACTTTTATAAAGAAAACGGCTATGGGGAGTTTCTTAATAATATAATGGACTGTGATATAACCGAAATACCGGGGGCAGATAACCTGTTTCAGGCTGAGGATATTATTCTTGAAACCATGGAAAAATATCGAAAGCTGTATGAAACCCGCAAGTCTTATCTTCTTGTAAACGGCAGTTCCGGCGGTATATTAGCATCTATCCTTACTGCTGTATCTAAAGGCGGCAAGCTTGTTATGGCCAGAAATTGTCACAAGTCTGCCTTTAACGCATTGTCATTAGGCGATATAACGCCTGTTTACGCTTTTCCGGAGACTGTAGAAGGTTATGGTATCCTCGGCAAAGTATCTCCGGAAGAAATTGCCCGTTGTTTCGACGAAAACCCGGAAGCGGAAGCAGTGATTTTGCCGAGTCCGAACTATTATGGTATTTGCAGCGACATCAAAGCCATTGCTGAAGAAGTTCATAAAAGGGGCAAAATTCTTATTGTGGATCAGGCACACGGCGCTCATCTGAAATTCTTTGATGAAGAGGGTTTCCCAAAGGCTGCCGAAGAACTGGGTGCTGATTTGGTTATTAACAGCATTCACAAAACTCTTGGGTCCTTCACGCAAACTGCAGTACTCAACGTTTGTTCAGACGCAGTTGATTTAGCGACTCTTGAAGATAAACTGCAGGTTGTGGAAAGTTCAAGCCCCTCATATCCGCTGATGGCTACGCTTGATATAAACGCGGATATTATGCTCGAAAAAGGTAAAGAACTGATGAATAACTGGGCAGAAAACATCAAATGGTTTTACGAAGCGGCAGAAACAATTGAGGGACTTGTTCTCATGAGAAGACCTGAACTTGACCCGACTAAGCTGAACATAGACATGTCTGCTTATGGCTTTGACGGAAATCAGCTTGAAGAGTATTTTATGGAGAAGGGTATATTCATTGAACTTGTTGCAGGTAATGTAGTTATGTGTATGACCGGAATCGGTAATAAGCGATGCGACTTTGAATGCTTGATTGATGCACTGAAAGAATTGGCATCTGCACACAAAAAGGTTGAAACTTCAAAAACAGAACAACCTCAGGCTTTAACAAAGAGGCTTCAGTGGAAAGGCGTTCCGTCCAAGAAGGAACTCATCAGCATCAATGATGCAGCGGGCAGGGTTTGTGCTATGTCCATTATCCCTTATCCACCGGGAATCCCGATTGCCTGTCCCGGAGAAGTCCTTGATGAAGAAGTTCTTGAATATGTCAAAAAACGCAAATTGGCGCAAGAAAAAGTCATAGGAATGACAGGCAACTTCGAAATTTATGTCGGCAGGGAATAACATTTTTATGGCGTAACGGTCATATAATTTAATTAAGAAATGGTAAAGAAACGGTCTGATTGGTAAAAAAGGCCGTTTTTTCTTCATTTTCCAACAACTTTCATCGTTTTTACGAAAATTTTTTAGTGCTTTTTGTAGAGATTAGGTGTATAATACACGATGTATGATTATGTATAAATTTTAGAAAGGAAGGTCTCAACCAAATGAGTCAAAAACATTTACAGAGCATCCACGTGAGCCATTACAAGCACACTGCCGGTTGTGCAACTGAAGTAATGCCAGTTCCGGATGTCGTAAAAATTTCCATGTCTCAGCATATTGGAGCACCTTGCAAACCATTGGTTCAGAAAGGCGACTACGTTAAAGTAGGACAGCTTATCGGTGACACAGAAGCATTTGTAAGTGCACCGATCCACTCCAGTGTTTCCGGTACAGTAAAGGGCCTCGAAGAGCAGAGAAACGCTATGGGCGGAATCGACACTCTCGTTGTTATCGAACCGGACAAGAAGCAGGAAATTTATGAAGGAATCGCAGTTCCTGAAGTATCCGATTTACCTGGCTTTATTAAAGCTATCAGAGAAAGCGGATTAGTAGGTCTGGGCGGCGCATCCTTCCCAACACACATTAAGTTTAATCCAAAGAACATTGATGAAGTACATACTCTGATCGTAAACGCTGCAGAGTGCGAACCTTTCATCACTTCCGACCACAGATTAATGCTGGAAGATGCTGAAGATTTAATCGCAGGCTGCCAGCTGGTTATGAAGTATATCGGTCTTGACGAAGGTTACATCGGTATTGAAGAAAACAAGCCTGATGCAATCGCACATCTGGATCAGTTACTTGCTGACAAGGGTATTACAAACATCAAGACTTTCACTCTCCAGGCTAGATATCCAAAGGGAGCTGAAAGAGTTCTGATTTATGAAATCACAGGTAAGACTATGAACGCTGGCGAATTACCAGCTCAGCATGGTTGCATCCTGTCTAACGTTACAACAATTGCTTTCGTTGGTCAGTATTTCAGAACAGGTATGCCATTAGTTTCAAAGAGAATGACTGTTGACGGCGATGCTGTAGCAACTCCAAAGAACGTAATTGCTCCTATCGGAACAATGATTAACGACGTTATTGGATTCTGTGATGGCTACAAGCAGGAACCAAGAAAGATCCTCATGGGTGGTCCTATGATGGGTAGAGCAATCTTCTCCGACGAAATGCCAATCATCAAGAACAACAATGCTATCTTAGCATTCTCAAAGGAACAGTCTCTGGTTAAGGAAGAAACTGCATGCATCAACTGCGGCAGATGCCACCAGGCTTGTCCATTCAAGCTTATCCCTACTGCTCTGGCAGACGCATACGAAAGAAGAGACGCTCAGGCTCTCAGCAACTTAAAGGTTATGCAGTGTATGGAATGCGGAAGCTGCTCCTACATCTGCCCTGCAAGAAGACCTCTGGGCTTCATGAATAAGCTTGGTAAAGCTGTTGTAAAGGAGGCTGGACTGTAATATGGAAAAGAAAACATATAGCAATTTAGTTGTATCATCAGCTCCTCATATCGTGAGCCCTGTGGACACTACTAAGATTATGCTGATGGTAATGTTAGCATTATTACCATCCCTCTTAGTGAGCGTTTACGTATTCGGATTCAGAGTAATCACTTTAACAGCTGTTACTATGGCATCCGCAGTATTCTTCGAATGGGCTTGGAACAAGCTGATGAAGAAAACACAGACAGTTACTGACCTCAGTGCTGCACTGACTGGTATGTTACTGGCAATGAACTTCCCTTCAGGTCTGCCTTACTGGATTGCAGTATTAGGTTCCCTGATTGCGATTATCGTTGTTAAGCAGTTATTCGGTGGTATCGGTAAGAACATCGTTAACCCTGCAATCACTGCCAGAGTAGTTCTGTTCATTTCTTTCGCAACAGAGATGACAACTTGGACAGTTCCAAAGATGGCAGCAGACGTTACTTCCACAGCTACACCTCTTGGCATTTTAGCTGAAGGCGGCGCAGAACTTCCAGACAACATGAGCTTATTCCTCGGTTTCGTTGGCGGTTCCATGGGTGAAGTAAGTGCTATCGCATTATTAATCGGCGGACTCTTCCTGATCTGGAAGAAGATTATCAGCCCAATTATTCCAGCTTGCTTTATCGGTACAGTATTTGTATTCGCAGCTGTTTACTATGGCTTAACTGGTGGAAACGCTATCGAAATGGCTATCTTCCACGTACTTGCAGGTGGTGTTATGCTCGGTGCCTTCTTTATGGCAACTGACTACGTAACTTCTCCACTGTTACCAACTGGTAAGATTATCTTCGGTATTGGTTGTGGTTTAATCACAATGATTATCAGAATTTTCGGTTCATATCCAGAAGGCGTTTCCTTCTCCATTCTGTTAATGAACTGTCTGACACCATTAATCAATAACTTCTGCCAGAATAGAATGTATGGAGGTGCAAAGAAAAATGAAAAATAATGCATTTAAAGAATATATTGCACCTGTAGTAGTTCTGGTAGCTATCTGCTTAGTAGTTACAGGTCTGCTGGCATTTGTAAACTCAATTACAGCACCTATCATTGAAGAAAACTCCATCAAGGCTGCTAACGAAGCAAGAGCTGAATTACTGCCTGCTGCTGATACATTCACAGCATTCGACGGAGAATTAGCAGTAGTAGAAGACGGCAAGATTTTCGCTACTGAATGTTATATCGCGGACAATGGTTCCGGTATGGTTGTTACTGTTAAGACTAAGTCCTTCGGCGGCCTCTTAACTGAAATGATCGGTCTTGACGCTAATGGAAAAATCACAGGCGTTAAGGTTACAGCTCACGGAGACACTCCGGGTCTTGGTACAAAGGCACATGACCCTAACTACCTGACTCAGTATGTAGGTCTTTCCGAAGCTACAGATGTTACTGCAAAGGGTGATGCAAACGTAACTCACGTAAGTGGTGCTACAATTTCATCCAACGCTGTTCACGCTGGTGTTTATGCAGCTCTCGAACAACAGAAAATCGTGGGAGGTGCTAAATAATGGAAAAGAAAGTTAG
>JAFSHN010000032.1 GCA_017440275.1 Bacillota bacterium
CTGGTAAGAATTAGTTAATTAGTTTTTTATAATGATCAGTGCATAGGCGAGTCCAGAACAGGCTCCGTAATAAGGCGGGGCTCACCTGAGGCTTCGAACCATGCAAGTGAAAGGAGAAATACTGTAATGACAATGACAGATCCAATAGCAGATATGCTAACAAGAATCAGAAATGCCAATACTGTAGGACACGAAACAGTTGAAATTCCTGCGTCCAACATCAAAAAGTCCATCGCAGAAATTTTACTGGAAGAAGGCTACATTAACGGTTATGAAGTAATCGAAGACAATAAGCAGGGCATCATCAAAGTTCAGATGAAGTATGGTGCTGGCAAAGAAAGAGTTATCACTGGTATCAAGAGAATTTCCAAGCCAGGCCTGAAAGTTTACGCTAAGGCTAACGAAGTTCCAAGAGTTTTAGGCGGACTGGGTATCGCAATCATCTCCACTTCTAAGGGTGTTGTAAGCGATAAGCAGGCTAGAGCTCTGGGAATCGGCGGCGAAGTTGTTTGTTATGTTTGGTAGGAGGTAATTAAATATGTCTAGAATTGGTAATAGACCTGTTGCAATTCCTGCCGGCGTAGAAGTTACTGTTGACGCAAACAACGTAGTAACTGTAAAGGGACCTAAGGGCGAACTGCAGGAACAGGTAAGCAAGTTAGTTAATGTAGAAATTAGAGAAAATGAAGTAGTATTCACAAGAGATGCAGACTCCAGAGAATACAGAGCTCAGCACGGATTAGCTAGAACACTGGTTAACAACATGGTAGTTGGTGTTACTCAGGGTTACGAAAAGAAAATGCAGTTAATCGGTGTTGGTTACAAGGCAGAAAAGAAGGGTAACCTGTTAGTTCTGAACCTTGGTTATTCCCACCCTGTTGAATTAGAAGATCCAGCAGGTATCACTACAGAAGTTCCTTCCGCAACAGAAGTTGTTGTAAAGGGTATTGACAAAGCATTAGTTGGTAACTATGCGGCTAACATCAGAGCTTGGAGAGCACCAGAACCTTATAAGGGTAAGGGTATCAAGTACGTTGATGAAGTTATCCGTAGAAAAGAAGGAAAAACTGGTAAATAAGAAGGGAGTGACTTAAAAAATGGCAAAAGAAAGCAGAAACGACAGACGTGTTAAGAGACACGAAAGAGTTAGAAAAAATTTAACTGGAACTCCTGAGAAGCCAAGACTGTGCGTTTTCAGATCTAACAAGAACATTTCCTGTCAGATCATCGATGACGTAAACAAGGTTACATTAGCTTCTGCATCTTCCCTGGAAAAGGAACTGAAGGCTGAAATGGCTAACGGTAGCAACAAGGAAGCTGCAAAGAAGGTTGGCGAAATTATTGCTAAGAGAGCTTTAGAAAAGGGTATCGAAGTTGTTACTTTTGACAGAGGCGGTTTCTTATATCACGGAAGAGTAAAGGAATTAGCTGATGGCGCTCGTGAAGGCGGATTAAAATTCTAACAGGAGGAAAAAAGGAATGCGTAATATCATTGATGCATCCAAGCTGGACTTAAAAGAAACTATCGTTAA
>JAFSHN010000033.1 GCA_017440275.1 Bacillota bacterium
GTTATGCTTAGTTATGCAAAGATACGGAATTGTGCATCTGTCGTAGAAATGTCGGAAAGCGTTGTAAATACGGCAAAACTCAGCATAACTGAGTATAACCAAGCTTAATTAGGAGTTTAGATATATGGTAAAAATCCTGTTCGTTTGCCACGGCAACATCTGCCGCTCCCCCATGGCAGAATTCGTTCTAAAAGACATGGTCCGCCGCCAAAATATTGCGGACAAGTTCATTATTGAGTCAGCGGCTACCAGCCGTGAGGAAATCGGCAACGATGTGCACCACGGTACCAAGCGCAAGCTGGCTGAAGTTGGCGTGCCTGTTGAGCGCCGCAGAGCTCGCCAGGTAACGAAAGAAGATTATAAGAACTTCGACTATCTGCTTCTGATGGATGAGTGGAACCATCGCAACTTGATGCGCATTATAGGCAGCGATCCCGAAGGCAAGGTTCACGGATTGCTGGACTTCAGCGACAATCCCCGCGATATTGCAGACCCTTGGTATACAGGAAACTTCGATATTACCTACGATGACATAGTTGAAGGATGCGAGGATTTTTTGAAACTTCTAAGAGAAAAAGGTGAGATTTAATGTACTACACATATATGCTCAGGTGCCTCGACGGCTCCCTTTATACAGGCATTACCACTGATGTCTTCAGGCGTTTTGCCCAGCACAGGGGAGAAGAAAAGGGCGGCGCCAAGTGCACAAAAGGGCGACGTCCCATTGCAATCGAAAGAGTTTGGGCGTGTCAAAGCCGCAGCGAAGCATCGAAGCTGGAATATAGAATCAAGAAACTATCCAAGGTTGAGAAAGAGAAACTGATAGAACAGCCGGATGTTTTACAGGAGCTTATGGGCGATAAACTGGATATACAGCCATACAGATTACAGGAGGTGAGAAATATGGTAAAAGAAAAGATTTTGGAACTAAAAGATGAGAAGTGGGAGTTCCTAGGTGTTGTAAAGCCGGATATGACTCTTGGCAGTTACAGTCTCTTTTGGGGACGCAGTTCAGAAGGATTTGAGTATGTTATAAATGGCTATTTTGAGGAGTTCGATGAAGCAAGTATTTGCATTTCTCCTGAAATTCTTTGTAACTATGGGGATGAGACTATAACATATACAGGCGACAGCGAATTGATGGATTTTGTATATAAGCAAATTCATTCAAGCGTTGAATTCAAAACATTTCGACATGAATATGAAAAACTGCAGTACGAAGGCGTTACATCATATCTGCTTGAACTCATCAAAGATAGAGAATTCCTTTTTATCGAAAAGGACGACGTAGAGACCGAAGATGGAATCGCTATGGAGTTCCATGCAATGCTCGACAGTGGACTTTTTGTATCGGGTCTAATCTACGAAATTGAAGATGAGTACAGAAACTCATTCATTGACTTTGCCTATGATGAATTGTTGTATATAAGTTTAGACGATGCTAACTATTTCGTTAAAGATCCATACTTAAAGGATTATATCGTTCACACATTGGAAAATCTTGATTTCACTTGTTAAAGGAGGAGTATGCTATGGGAAGCATTTTCAGATTTGAACACAAAGCTTGCGGCTTTGAATATAAGCACTTTGACGGAGCCGGTTTTATGAGCATGGAGCTTGAAGGCGCAACTCTCGAAAAAATCAAAAAAGGTGAGATGGGAGAAGATTGGAAGAAGGCTTTAGACGACAATCCAAAGGCAGAAGTTGCCGTACATAACGCTCTCTGTTATTGCGAAAAGTGCAAAAAGTATCATTCTCTGCCTCAGATCAAACTTAACTTGCTGGAAGAAAAAGACGGCGAGGAAGGTTATAAAGCCCTTAAAAAAGAAACTCTGTATTGCCCTGAGTGCAAAGAAGAAGTTGTGGATATGGATAATGTTTTCTCCGTTCCTTGCCCTGTATGCGGCGAGAAGATAAAGGGTAAGTTTGCCGGCCTTTGGGATTAATATATACTTCTTGACATTAAAGCGCGAAAAATGTATTATAAGACTTGTTGAATTTTGTCAAGGAGGTATTTTAGATGGAACATATTAAGACTATCGAAACTCGTAATCTTTGTGACAGCGCTAAGAACGGCGGATGCGGCGAATGCCAGACTTCCTGCCAGTCTGCTTGCAAGACAAGCTGCGGTATTGCAAACCAGCAGTGCGAAAAGAACGAAGAAAGCAAATAATTCAGCATGAAAATGCCGCCGGCAACGGTGGCATTTTTAATCTATCAAAAGGAGAAGTTTATGATACATCAATACAAATTAGGGGGATATAACATCGTTCTTGATATTTGTTCAGGCTCAGTTCACGTGGTTGATGAAGTGGCTTATGACATCATCGAAATGTATGAGACTGAAACAAAAGAAATGATTATTAAAACTCTGGTTGAAAAATACAGAGACCGCGAAGATATTACTGCAGGCGACATTGCAGAATGTTTTGAGCAGGTTGAATCTCTAAAAGAAAAGGGTAAGCTTTTTGCTCCTGACACCTTTGAGCCTATGGCAGATACTCTTAAAGAGAAGACTTCCGGCGTGATCAAAGCCCTTTGCATACATATTGCCCACACTTGCAACCTTAACTGCGAATATTGTTTTGCCAGTCAGGGCAAATACCACGGCGAAAGAGCTATGATGAGCCTTGAAGTAGGTAAGCGTGCCCTTGATTTCCTCGTTGAAAATTCCGGCACACGTCACAATCTTGAAGTAGACTTTTTCGGTGGTGAGCCGCTTATGAATTTTGATGTTGTCAAAGAAATGGTTGCTTATGCAAGAAGCATTGAGAAAGAAAAAGGCAAGAACTTTAGATTTACACTGACCACCAACGGTCTTTTGATTGATGATGATGTGATAGATTTTGCCAACCGCGAAATGAGCAATGTGGTTCTCAGCCTTGACGGACGCAAAGAAATTCATGACAAATACCGTGTGGACTATGCGGGCAACGGCAGCTGGGAACGCATCGTACCGAAGTTCCAGAAGCTTGTTGAGGCAAGAGGCGGCAAGAACTATTATATGAGAGGTACTTTTACTCACCAGAACCCTGATTTTCTCAAAGACATCCAGCAGATGCTGGACCTTGGTTTCAATGAATTGAGCATGGAACCGGTGGTTTGCGCACCTGATGATCCATCTGCGCTGACAGAAGAAGACAAGATCATCGTGATGGACCAGTATGAAAAACTGGCAGAACTGATGCTCCAGCGCGACAAGGAAGGAAAGCCTTTCACATTCTATCACTATATGATTGACCTGACAGGCGGCCCTTGTATATATAAGCGTATTTCCGGCTGTGGCAGCGGCACTGAGTACATGGCCGTAACTCCATGGGGAGACCTCTATCCTTGCCACCAGTTTGTAGGTGACGAAAAGTTCAAGCTGGGTGACGTTTGGAAGGGCGTTGACAATACTGAAATTCAGGATGAGTTTATGTCCTGCAACGTATATGCAAGACCGGAATGCCGCGACTGCTGGGCAAGACTTTATTGTTCAGGAGGCTGTGCAGCTAATGCATACCATGCGACAGGCTCTATCAAAGGTGTATATGAATACGGCTGTGATTTGTTTAAGAAAAGAATGGAATGTGCCATTGCTGTAGCTGTAGCGAGAGCATTTGGCTAGATGTTGCGTCGGACTAGTCCCAACGCAAACCTCGCAAATAACCAAATACGTTGGGTTCGCAGCCACACGCAGCCACTATCAACATAAACAAAAAGGAGAAACTCCATCGAGTTTCTCCTTTTAAAATACTCTTATTTGTTTGCGCCGCAGCACTTTTTGTACTTCTTGCCGCTGCCGCATGGGCATGGATCGTTTCTTCCAGGTTCTTTTTCCTTAACAACTGTTCTGGAACGCTTGAATTCCTTAACAATTTCGATTCTCTTTTCTTCAGAGAGAACATCGTCCCACTGAGGAAGAGTGTACAGGTAGTCAGCGTCAGCCTTCAGCATGTTGAAGAAGAGCTTTTCAAAGTCAATATCCAGATCGATAGCTGTTTCTTCAGTAAAGGATTCCAGATCGTTTTCAGCTTTTAAGCTTGTGTTGATACCGTCTAAGAAGCCCATGAAGATTACCTGACGAACTTCGAACTTTTCTGCTAATTCCTTAACAGTTCCTGCCAGGTGAGTGTCCTTGTTTGCTAAAATGTGTTCATAGATTTTAGTTTCTGCGTCGCTGTATTCAGTCCAGAATTCTTCGAAAGTTTCTTCTGTCTGGCTCTGCATTAATTCAACCCATTCTTTGTATAAAGTCATTTCTAAATTCCTCCGTGTATTAAAACTTTTCTTTCATTATCTTGAGAATATCTCCGCAAACTGCGCTTCCTGTTGGAAGAGGGCCTGCGCCGCGGCCGTAGAACATCAGCTCGCCAACCATGTCACCGGTGATGTAAACTGCATTAAATTCGTTGCTTACGCCTGCAAGAGGGTGTTTTTCGTCAAGCAGAGTAGGAGCAACCATATATTCAACCATTCCGTCTCTCAAGGATGCCTTACCGATGAGCTTAATCTTCTTGCCGGATTCAGCAGCAGCCTTGATGTCATCTGCGCCTACGCCTGTGATTCCCACTGTAGGGATTGCAGTAGGGTCGATGTGCTTGCCGAAGCAAAGTGCAATGAGGATTGAAAGCTTGTTGGCAGCGTCGATACCTTCAACGTCGGCAGTAGGGTCAGCTTCAGCAAATCCCTTTGCCTGAGCGTCTTTAAGTACTTCATCATAAGGAAGTCCTTCCTCAGTCATCTTTGTTAAGATATAGTTGGTTGTACCGTTTAAGATACCCATAACTTCTACAAAGTTGTTAGCCTGCAGTGGATTCTGGATTGCTGTCAGTACAGGAATACCGCCTGCAACACTGGCTTCAAATAAGAATTCAACGCCGTTTTCCTTAGCTGTATTTGTGAGAAGTCTGTAGTTTGCTGCGATGGCTGCCTTGTTGGCACTTACTACGTGCTTGCCTTCCTTCATAGCTTGTACCATAAAAGAAGTTGCAGGCTCAATACCGCCGATCATTTCTACTACAATGTCAATGTCAGGGTTCTTAATGATGTCGTCAGGATCTTCAGTGAGAAGATTATCAGGGACTTCTACAAGTCTCTTTTTGCCTCTGCTTCTCTGCAAGATTTTAACAACTTCAGGAGTAAGACCTGTGCGTTTTTCGATGATTTCTTTGTTTTCGGTGAGGATCTGATAAGTACCGCCACCTACGTTGCCTAAACCGAGAAGGCCTATCTTTACGGTTTTCATTTGTTACCTCCTAGTGCAATTCATTGCAATGTTCAAATTATATAACATATTTTATTTTTTGTCTTTATTTTTTTAAAAAATTTGTTATGATTATCTCTAGAAACAGTTAAGAAAGACGAGGAAATATAATGAGTTTAAATATTGTATTCGTAGAACCTGAAATTCCGCCTAACACAGGCAACATTGCCAGAACTTGTGCTGCGACAGGCACCAAGCTTCATCTGGTTGAGCCGCTGGGCTTCAGTATAGACGACAAATCCGTAAAGAGAGCGGGACTTGATTATTGGCCATACGTAGACCTTGAAGTTCATGAAAGTCTGGATGCTTTTATGGAAAAATACGGAGACAAAAGGCTTTGGCTGGCAACCACAAAGGGCGGACATATTTATGCCGATGTGGAGTTTGCCGATGGAGATTTTATTTTGTTCGGAAGAGAGACAAAGGGTCTTCCAAAAGATTTCATTGCTGAACATGAAGAAACGGCAATCCGTATTCCGATGAGTGAAGATACGCGAACACGTTCTTTTAACTTGTCTAACTCTGCGAATATAATTTTATTCGAAGCTTTACGACAATTAGGTTTTCCTGGGTTGAAATAAAATGTTGCTTTTGGTATAATATTTGCATAAATTAAGTGACTCAAAATGACTACCAGAGGTGAAGAATGAAACTAAGTTATGGTTTGACAATTGAACAAACGCAAAAACTGACCATGACGCCTGAACTGATTCAGGCAATTCGTATTCTTCAATTCAACACTCAAGAATTGGACAACTTTGTGCAGGGCGAACTTATGGAGAACCCTGTATTAGAACTGGAAAAAGCCGATAATGGCGAGCCACAAAAAGATATAGAAATTTTTACATCCGATTCTGATGATTCAAAAAAGGAAACAGAAGAACCGGATTTTGACCTGCGGGAAAAAGTAGCAGAGGATTTCGATGATATAAGTTACAGTCAATGGCAGTATTCCAAAGACAAAAACGAATATTCATTTGAAAATTTCGTTACAAAAGAAGAAACTTTAGAAGATTATCTGCTGCTGCAGCTTACTTTTTCCAGCCTTAAAGGTAATGATCTTAAGATTGGAAGATATATAATAGAATCTCTTGACGAGAACGGATATATGACTATTGGCGTTCCTCAGATTGCCAAAGCATTTAACATATCGGATGACGATGTGGAGAGGGTACTTGACGTTATTCATACTTTTGAACCATCCGGAGTTGGCGCAAGAGATTTACGAGAGTGTTTGATTATTCAGCTTGCCTCAAAAGGCTTGCTCGAAGATATTGTAGAATACATAATTATCAATCATCTGGAAGATTTGGCTGAAAACAGACTCAACAAGGTTTCAAAGCAGCTTGGTATCACAGTTAGCCAGGTGCAGATGATATGCGACCTTATCAGAAGTCTTGAACCTAAGCCGGGAAGAAGTTTCGCAGGTGATGAAAGTGTCAAATATATTATTCCGGATATATTTGTCGAAAAGATAAATGATGAATATGTGGTGTCAACCAACGAGAGCAGTGTGCCGCAGCTTATGGTAAGCCCTTATTACACATCTCTCTCGAAAGATTCAAAAAATGATGAAGAAGTGTCAAAATATCTGACAGATAAGTTTAATTCGGCTTTGTGGCTGATCAAAAGTATTGAGCAGCGCAAGCAAACGATTTATAATGTTGTCAGTGCAGTTGTAGAACATCAAAGGGATTTCCTGGATATGGGGCCTAAGCATTTAAAGACTTTGACTTTAAAACAGATTGCAGAAACTCTCGACATCCATGAATCAACGGTCAGCCGTTCAATTAACGGCAAATATATGCAGACGCCGAGGGGTGTGTTTGAAATAAAATACTTTTTCTCAAGCGGCGTAACAGGTCAAAGTGGAGAAGGTCTTTCTTCTAACAGTATTAAAACAATAATAAAAGAAATTATTGATAATGAAGATCCGAAGAAGCCACACAGCGATCAGGAAATAGTAGAAATCTTGGGACAGCGCGGTATAGAAATTTCTCGTCGTACTGTTGCCAAGTATAGAGAAGGTATGAATATCTTATCGTCATCAAAGAGACGAAGATATGAATATAAATAATAATTTTTATCAACAATTGTCATAACAAGAGTTTGGGAGGAAATAAAAATGGCGATTAAAGTAGGTATTAGCGGTTTTGGACGTATTGGCAGAGTTGTTATCCGTGCAGCTATGGATATGCCGGAAATTGAAATTGCAGGCATTAACGTAAGAAATGCAGATCTGGAGTATCTGGAATATATGCTCAGATACGATACAACTTTCGGAAGATTTCCAAAGGAATTAGGACGTTACGAAAGTGGTTTAATCATCAATGGTAAAAAAGTTCCTGTATACAGCGAATCCGATGCAGAAAACATTCCTTGGGCTGAATGTGGTGCAGAATATATCGTAGAAGCTACAGGTGCTTATGTTACTACAGAAAAAGCAATGGCTCACATCAGAGCAGGCGCAAAGAAGGTTATTATTTCCGCACCTGCAAAAGACAAAGAAACTCCAACTTTCGTATATGGCGTAAACCATATGGATTACAAACCTGAAATGCTGGTTGTATCCAACGCATCCTGTACTACTAACTGTCTTGCTCCAATGGCAAAGGTTATCGAAGATAACTGGGGAATTAAAGAAGGCTTAATGTCCACAATTCACGCAGCAACTGCAAAGCAGAAGGTAGTTGACGCTCGTTCCATGAAGGACTGGAGAACAGGAAGATCCGTATTCGGAAATGTTATTCCTTCAACTACAGGTGCAGCAAAGGCTGTAGGTCTGGTTATCCCTACACTGAAGGGCAAAATGACAGGTATTTCCTACAGAGTTCCAACTGCAAATGTATCCGTAGTTGACCTGAACGTAGTGCTCGAAAAGCCTGCTACATACGAAGAAATCTGCGCTAAGATGAAGGAAGCATCCGAAACTTACATGAAGGGTGTTCTGGAATATGTTGATGATGAAGTAGTATCCGGCGACTTCGTTGGTGACCCTTGCACATCCATCTTCGACTCAAGAGAAGGTATCCAGCTCAACGACCACTTCTTCAAGTTCATTGCTTTCTATGACAATGAATATGGTTATTCCAGCAAGATTCTCGAATTAATCAAGCACATTGCAAGCGTTTGCTAATTCGTATAGAATTTAAAAGAAGGAAGGCTTGTTAAAAATGAAGAAAACCGTAAAGGATATTGATTTAAAAGGAAAAAAAGTTATCGTGAGATGTGACTTTAACGTTCCATTAAAGGAAGGTGTAATCACAGACGATACAAGAATTACTGCAGCTATGCCTACTATCGAATACATGGTAGCAGAAGGCGCAGCTGTAATCTTAATGTCCCATTTAGGACGTCCTGAAGGCGAAGCAAATCCAAAATATACACTGAAG
Organism: Bacillota bacterium; assembly: GCA_017440275.1. GTDB lineage: Bacteria > Bacillota > Clostridia > Peptostreptococcales > Anaerovoracaceae > Fimisoma. The sequence continues at coordinate 8,641 of JAFSHN010000033.1, forward strand.
CCTGTTGCTGACAGACTTTCTGAATTACTTGGGAAGGAAGTTATTTTTGCACAGTCTGATGTGGTAGTGGATGATGAAGTAAAAGCTAAAGCGGCTGCTCTTGGCGGCGGCGAAGTAATGCTTCTCGAAAACGTTCGCTTCAGAAAAGAAGAAACTAAGAACGGAGCTGAATTTGCAAAAGAACTGGCATCTCTTGCTGATATCTTTGTAAACGATGCATTCGGTACAGCTCACAGAGCACATTCTTCTACAGCCGGTGTTGCAGATTATCTGCCTGCAGTTTCAGGATTCCTGATTGAAAAAGAAGTTAAGTTCCTCGGCAGCGCAGTGGAAGATCCAAAGAGACCTTTCGTTGCAATCATGGGCGGTGCTAAGGTAGGTGACAAAATCAGTGTAATCGAAAACCTCTTAAAGAAGGTTGATACTCTGATCATCGGCGGTGGCATGGCATACACATTCTATAAGTCCATGGGCCTTGAAATCGGAACTTCTATTCTCGATGCGGACAGCATTGAATTAGCTACAGAACTTCTTAAAAAAGCTGAAGCACAGGGCGTTAATATGATTATTCCTGTTGATGTTGTATGTGCTAAGGAATTTAGGAATGAAACAGAAACACTGGTATGCTCAAGAGAAGAAATGCCGGCTGATATGATGGGTATGGATATCGGACCTAAGACTGTAGAACTGTACAAAGCAGAAATTGCTAAGGCAGCTACAATCGTTTGGAACGGTCCAATGGGCGTTTTCGAAATGGAAAACTTTGCAAAGGGTACACTGGCAGTAGCAGAAGCACTGGCTGAATCCAATGCAATTACAGTTATCGGCGGAGGAGATTCCGCAGCAGCAGTTGAACAGTTCGGTCTTGGAGACAAGATGACTCACATTTCAACAGGTGGCGGCGCATCTCTGGAATTCCTCGAAGGAAAGGTTCTTCCGGGAATTGCCGTAATTCAGGATAAATAATAATTAGAGAGGTACAGCTAATGAGAATCCCATTCATTGCGGGAAACTGGAAAATGTACAAAACCATTGCTCAGGCAAGGGCTTTTGCAGATGAATTTAAGAATCTTTATCATGATACTGATGTGAAGACAGCAATATTTGCTCCATACACACAGCTTGAAACTTTGGTGGAAGCTTTCAAAGGCAGTGGTATTGGTGTAGGAGCTCAAAATGTTCACTTCGCTAAAGAGGGTGCATATACAGGTGAAGTTTCTGTAGCTATGCTTGAAGAAATCGGCGTTGATTATTGTCTGGTCGGACATTCTGAAAGAAGACAGTATTTTGCAGAAACTGATGAATCTGTTAATTTGAAGCTCAAAGCACTTTTAGAATCAAAGATTTTACCTGTCGTATGTGTCGGTGAAAATCTCGAAGAAAGAGAAGCCGGCAAAGAAGAGGTAATTGTTTCCGGTCAGATCAGAGCAGACTTTGATGGAATCTGTGAAGCTGATGCAGAAAAAATCGTAGTTGCTTATGAACCGGTATGGGCTATCGGAACAGGTAAGACTGCAACACCTGAGCAGGCTAACCAGATGTGTAAATGCATCAGAGAAACTTTGGCTGACATTTATGATGAAGAAACAGCAGATAAGATTATCATTCAGTATGGCGGTAGCGTAAAACCGGAAAATGCAACAGAAATTATGAATATGGAAGAAATTGATGGTGCATTGGTGGGCGGTGCCAGTCTTGAACCTCTAAAATTTATTGAAATTATCAACTTTTAACTTGATTTAAACATTCAAGTTGTGGTAGAATAATGTGGTTAAAATACTAGGAGGATTGAGATGAAGACATTCTTAATGATTTTACTTGCAATAGCTAGTATTGTTCTCATTGCCAGCGTACTGCTGCAGTCCGGTAACAGTGCAGGATTATCCGGCTCAATCGCAGGTGGTGCTGAGCAGTTGTTCGGGAAGAAAAAGAGCAAAGGCTATGAAGCAATCTTATCTAAGGTAACTACTTTCGGTGCAGTTCTGTTCATCGTTCTGGCAGTTGTCTTAGTAGCAATGGAATAGGATTAAGCTGTAATCAGTTAAATCGTTTTCAATTAGTTAAATTTTTTAATATTCACTTGCAGCAAGAGGTGCGTTAATACGTACCTCTTGGCTGACGTTTAGTGAGCAGGAGGTTTTTTATCATGGAGTTCATGAACATTTTCGTTGTTTGTGCAGCTGCATTCGGCCTGCTTGTTGCTTTTTGCTTAGCAGCATGGATTTTAAAGGCTGATGAAGGTACAGACAGAATGAGAGAAATTGCCGGCTACATCAAAGAAGGTGCTATGGCATTCCTCACAAGAGAATATAAGACAATGATTATCGTAATCGTTGCATTATTCTTACTTATCGGTATTGGCTTAAAGAGCTGGATCACAGCTGGACTTTATGTTGTAGGTGCTTTACTGTCCGTACTGGCAGGTTTCTTCGGTATGAAGGTTGCTACTAACGGTAACGTTAGAACTGCAAATGCTGCAAGAGAATCCGGTATGAACAAGGCTCTGAAGATCGCTTTCAGATCCGGTGCTGTAATGGGTCTTTGCGTATCCGGTTTAGGTCTTTTCGGAATCGGCGTTGTTATGGTTGTATTTGACCTGGCTACAGTTACACAGTGCATCACAGGTTTAGGTCTTGGTGCTTCTTCCATGGCTTTATTCGGAAGAGTAGGCGGCGGTATCTATACAAAGGCTGCTGACGTTGGTGCTGACTTAGTAGGTAAGGTTGAAGCTGGTATCCCAGAAGACGACCCTAGAAACCCTGCAGTTATCGCTGACAACGTAGGCGACAACGTAGGTGACGTTGCTGGTATGGGTTCCGACTTATTCGAATCCTATGTTGGTTCCATCATTTCCGCTATCACTTTAGCATCCGTTGCAGTTGCTACAGCTGCTGAAACAGCTACATTCACAGAAACTGATGCTGCTTTATTCCCATTAATCATTGCTGCAATCGGTATCATTGCTTCCGTAATCGGTATCATGTGCGTAAGAGGCAAAGAAGGTGGAAACCCTGCTAACGCTTTAAATATGGGAACATACATCAGCGGTATTATCGTAATCATTGCAACTTTCGTATTATCCAAGCAGATGCTGGGTGACTACACTTATGCATTCGCAATCTCTGCAGGCTTAATCGTAGGTATTGCAATCGGTAAGATTACTGAATACTACACTTCCGGCGACTACAAGCCAGTTAAGAAGATTGCTGAACAGTCCCAGACTGGTGCTGCAACAACTATCATCTCCGGTCTCGGTGTTGGTATGATGTCCACAATGTGGCCAATCCTCTTAATCTGCGTAGGCGTTTTCGCTGCTTACTATTTCGCAGGTTTATATGGTATCGCTTTAGCTGCAGTTGGTATGCTGTCCACAACTGGTATGACAGTTGCTGTTGACGCTTACGGTCCAGTATCCGACAACGCTGGTGGTATCGCAGAAATGTCCGAATTACCACACGAAGTTAGAGAAATCACTGACAAGTTAGACGCAGTAGGTAACACTACAGCTGCTATCGGTAAAGGTTTCGCTATCGGTTCCGCTGCATTAACAGCTTTAGCTCTGTTCGCATCTTACGCTGCTGTAACAGGTCTGGAAGCAATCAGCATCTTAGAACCAATCGTAATCATCGGTTTATTCATCGGTGCAATGTTACCATTCGTATTCTCCGCTATGACTATGGACTCTGTAGGTAAGTCTGCTAACGAAATGATTGAAGAAGTTAGAAGACAGTTCAGAGAAGACAAGGGTATCATGGAAGGTACTTCCAAGCCAGACTATGCAAGATGCGTAGACATCTCCACTCAGGCTGCATTAAAGCAGATGGTTATGCCTGGCGTTATGGCAGTAGCTGCTCCTTTAGCAGTTGGTATCATCTTAGGACCAAGTGCTCTGGGCGGCATGCTGGCAGGTGCTTTATCCTCCGGTGTTATGATGGCTATTATGATGTCCAATGCAGGTGGTGCTTGGGACAATGCTAAGAAGTACATCGAAGGCGGCGTTTACGGCGGTAAGGGCAGTGAACCTCATAAGGCTGCAGTTGTTGGTGACACAGTAGGTGACCCATTCAAGGATACATCCGGTCCTTCCATCAACATCTTAATTAAGCTTATGACAATCGTTGCAGTAGTATTCGCTCCTCTGTTCGTACAGATCGGTGGATTACTGTAATTCATAACAGATAATTAAAATCCCGTGACTTATGGTCACGGGATTTTTTATTGCCCACAAATTTGTAAACAAAATAAAATCTGACTCCGGGTTCTCGTCGCAAGTAATGTCACTAGACTCACTCGCAGAGTTTGGGAAAAAGCCTTTGTCTTCCTCGCTTTGGACATTTATCTGCGGTGCATCCTTTAGATTAGGTGCTCATTTCACGTGCTAAAAATTTACACTTTTTCGCACGCTCACTTCACACCTAGTCCCTTTCGGGACTTCGCACCGCAGATATTAGTGGCGAAGTACGCAAAGCTCTTTTTGCACCAAACTCTTTGCTCGCTTCGCCTGACATTGCAATTGCTTCTCAAAAAGTCATCAGATTTTATTTTGTTTAAAAGACATTATAATGCTTAGATTATAAACAGATTGTTTCACGGGCGACTTTTTGAGGAGCAACACTAGATGTCCAGCGAAGAGCGCATAGATGAGAGGCCAATGCGAGTGCGTACGACGGAACAATATTCATATTGTGACACGGACGTAACGAAGCATTGGGTAGGAACAAATGCAAAGCGAAGCGGTTCTTTTGTTCCCTCTCAGATAAAGCGATGAGCTGTAAGACATCTTTTGCGACGAAAACTCGGAGCATGGGAAACAATCTGTTTGCAAAACAAAAAGCCCCTGACATATGTCAGAGGCTTTCTTAGTAAGTAGATTTATTTGTTCTTGAATTCTGCCGGTCTCTTTTCGAGGAATGCTTTCATTCCTTCTTTCTGGTCTTCTGTAGAGAAGCACATTCCGAAGCCTTCTGCTTCAAATGCGGAACCTGCATAGAGGTCTAAAGTGTAACCCTTGTTAATGCAAGTCTTTGCCTGAGCAACTGCGATTGGAGCCTTGGAAGCAATCTTTGCTGCGATAGCTTCACATGTAGAAAGCAGTTCTTCAGGTTCTACAACTTTTTCTACCAAACCGATTCTTAATGCTTCGTCAGCGCCAATTGTGTCAGCTGTGTAAATCAGCATTTTAGCTGTGCCGAGACCAACTAACTTAGCAAGTCTCTGTGTGCCTGCAAATCCCGGAGTGATTCCGAGGCCTACTTCAGGCTGACCGAATTTTGCCTTTGAGGAAGCGATTCTGAAATCGCAGGACATTGCCAGTTCACATCCACCGCCCAAAGCGAATCCGTTAACTGCAGCGATAACAGGTTTTTCGATGTTTTCGATGAGGTTCATAACTTTCTGACCGAAAGCACCGAAAGCCTTACCTTCAATTGCTGTAAGAGTGCTCATCTGTGCGATGTCGGCTCCGGCAACGAAGGAACGACCTTCGCCTGTAAGTATTACAACTCTAACGTCTTCAGCTCTTTCGATTGTGCTGAAAACGTCGTAAAGTTCTTCTAAAACAGTATTATTTAATGCGTTGAGGGCTTCCGGTCTTGAAATTGTCACATAACCGATGCCGTCTTTTACTTCATACTTGATTGTCTGATACATAATTAGAATTCCTTTCTCGAATGAAAATCTCTTACATTAAATTGTAACACTTTAAGAAAGGATAATCAATCAAATAAAGACAAAATGTCATAAATTTAACAAAAGCTTTCTCTAAGCTTAGCTAATGTATTTTTAACTGATGGAATCATTAAAACTGCTACGGTGATAATTGCTTCAATTCCTATGTAGAAAAATTGATAAACCATAGAGTAAATCAACGGATTCCATCCTTCAGGCGCATATGCTCCGAAGAATATATATCCGGACACAAAACTGCAAATGTATCTGCCGCATACTCCGATTAAATATCCGCTAATCAGGCCGTGAGGCTTGTTACGTGTCAGACCTGACAGGCCGAGAGCAGTAAATGCAAGGAAATAGTCCAGAATGACCTGAACAGGGTGGAGTACATACGGATCCAGAATAAAGTTCATAAGACCCAGTGCCAGACCGGCTATAAGGCCTTTAGCAGTGCCACAATAGTAACCGCATAGAGTGAGCGCCAGCATACTGAATAAGGTAATTGAGCCACCGAATGGCAGGTCAAGGAATTTAATCATTCCAAGAACTGTGGCCAAAGCCACAAGAACAGCACATAAAACCAATTGCTGCAAATTGTTTCTGTTTTTAGACATAAAAAAACCTCCTTTGTGATAGGAGGGGAACTGAACAAAAATCTTTAACTAGTATTCCGATTATTGTTGCTTCCCTACGCCGGCATTAACCGGATCAGGTGTTGAGGGTTTAATTCTCAGCATAAGCTCCCCTAGCATGTGGCAATTATATACCCTTTTTCTTTCGTTGTCAAATGGGATTTTAGGTGGTATAATTGTGCCAATACAGAGTGAAGCTAGTTAAAAAGGAGTAATTTATGGATAACAGAATTATATTAGAACCGATTTCCAAAATTAAAGAAATTGCAAGACAGTCTTTGACAGGCAAGTGGAAAGAAATGTACTTGGGTATGTTCATTTACTTTGCACTGATATCAATTGTTAGTATGGTACTTGACCATTTCTTTACTGTAAATGACTATGTTCAGATGTATGACGGAAGTTATATGATGATAGAACTTACTTATGCAAGTTCTTTCTATGAACTTGTTGTAATGGGGGCACTTACTTGTGGTATGGCCATGTTTATGCTGGCGTTTTTCCGTGCGAAAAAAACTGATTACGGCCTTCTGTTTGAGGGGTTCAGCATGTTCGGCAAGTGTTTCTGGCTGTACCTGCTTTATGCTATAAAAATCGCATTGTGGTCACTGCTCTTTGTAATTCCGGGAGTTATTGCAGCCTTTAGATACTCACAGTGTTTCTATCTGAGAGTTGATCATCCTGAATGGACAGCCGGAATGTGTCTTAAAGAAAGTTCTCGTTTGATGATGGGGAACAAAGGTAAATATTTCGGACTCCAGCTTTCTTTTATTGGATGGTATATGCTTGCATTATTGCCGACAGTCTTATTATCGATGTTCCAAACTTCAGATTTAATGCTTATGGTGGTTGCAATTGTAGGTTCAATCCCTGTTTTGATTGTTGACCTTTATATGCAGGTTACAAATACAGCGTTTTATGAACTTTTGAACGGTAATTTAGTAGTAGTTAGAGAAAATACAGATGAGTTTTTTTATTAATAGATAAAGGAGATAATATAATGGCAGATCAAACATTCCATCCATCAATTTTCAATGATGTGCTTGCTCCTGCAACACAGGGACCTTCAAGTTCCAATACAGCTGGAGTTTTCCGTATTACAAAAATAGCCAGAGAACTGCTGGATGGCGAACCGATTTATATGAAGGTTGAAATGAGTACCTAAGGCGGTTTTTATGACACTTTTTTCAATATGGAAAGTGACAAGGCTTGTCTGGCAGGGATTTTAGGACATGATTTGATTAAGTCTGATTTAGGACAGGTGTATGAGAAGGCAAAGGAAGCCGGTCTTGAATACGAGTTTGTTTTTACAGACAGAATTGAAAAGATACCTACTGAAATGGGTGAATTTACTGTTAAGTCGGAAAAAGAGACTATTGTTTTCACAGGAATTACTCTGGGCGGCGGTGAAATGCTGATTCGCGATATCAATGGAGAACCTTGCGAAATTAAGGGAATGCATGCGCAGGAAGTTATGATTAAAGGTTCTGACAAACCAAGACATATTTCTTCTGTATATCCTTTGGAAACAATTGTGGGAGCAGAGCCGCCATTTACAACTAGTGTGGGAATGCTGGAATATGCAAAAAAGACAAATAAACCTCTTTGGGAAGTGGCCCTCGATTATGAATGCAGTTTGACAGGACTTACACACGAAGATATCTGGAAAGTTGCAGAAGAGACACTCGATATTGCTTATGCATCTATTGAATCGGGTTACAAAGAAGGTATCAAGTTTGATGGCGTAACTGTTGCTAAAGCTCCTGAAATGCGTGAAAAGGCGAAGACTATGAAGCTTTTCCCTACAGGAATTGCTGATCAGGGAGGACTTGATGCGCTTGCAGTTATGGAATACAGTAACTCACACGGAATAATCGTATGTATGCCTACAGGCGGAGCTTCCGGAATTATACCGGCAACTATCAAAAATGTGTCCAAGACTCTTGGCAAGTCCAAAGAAGACGAAATAAAAGCTCTTCTGATTACAGGGCTTTTGGGAGTGTTCTATTTCCCTACCCACTATCATGGTGCTTTGGGATGCCAGGCAGAAGTGGGCATTGCAACTTCAATGGTGGCAGGCGGAATTGTTTCATTCCTTTATGATGATGCTGAAATGTGTGAAAAGGCAGCGGTTTTGGCAATGCAGTACATAATCGGTCAGGTTTGTGACCCTGTAGCAGGATATCCTCAGATTCCGTGCTTTATAAGAAACATTGCATCAGTACCTGTTGCACTGATATGCGCTAATTTTGCTATTCTGGGTCTTGATACAGCAGTTACACTGGATTCTATGGTGCAGGCTGTACTTAGAGTAGGCGAAAGACTTCGTGAAACAAGAATCAATGACGTAGGTACTTGCGGCGGCGAATATGTTGCAAATCCTTGCAGTTCCTGCGGCAAATGCAAATAATAATTAAATAAATGAACCGAACATACCTCCGAAAGCATAATATAAATAAATTGTGCGCTAGGAGGTATTGTTTTGTCCATAGAACGACATTATTTCCCGGGGAATAACACACCTTTGGGATTTTTTTCTTATTACAAACATATTTTGAGTCAGAGAGAAGCTAATAGAATCATCTGCATCAAAGGAGGACCGGGAACAGGTAAATCTACTTTTATGAAAAAAATTGCGGCAGCCTTTTGCGGCAGGGAGGATATAGATTATTTGCATTGTTCGGCTGACGAAAACTCTTTGGACGGGATAGTTCTTAAAAATAAAAAGGTTGCACTTATAGACGGAACCAGTCCTCATATTACAGATCCAATTACACCGGGAGCTGTAGATAAAATTATAAATTTAGGCGAATATTGGAATGAGGACTCATTAGGAATAAATAAAGATGAAATCATAGATTTGAACGAAGAAACATCCAGATGGTATAGAATTGCCTATAATTATTTAAGTGCTGTAAAGAGTGTGTACAGGAGTCTGGAAGAAATATATGGAGAAGCGGCTGAAGATAGTGAGATTTATGGTCTTGTGGCAGATGTAATAGGGGAGGAGTTTTCAGATATATCAATCTCCCTCAATCCGGGCCGCACCAAAAAGTTTTTTGCAAGTGCCATAACCGGCAATGGCTGCGTCAATTATCTACCCTCGCTGGTGAAAAATATGAAAAAAATCTATATAATAGACTCTCCGGTAGGCTATGCAAACTACAGTTTTATGGAAATAATAGCAGAAGGGGCTAAATATAGAGGACTTGATGTGGAAGCCTTTTATTGTCCAATGTGTCCTGAAGAAAAAATTGAACATTTATTGATTCCAAATCTGAGCCTTGCTTTTATTACAGTCAATGACTATCATGATGTTGAACCTTGGGATTTGGCAGAGTTCACGGAAAATGAGCAAGAAATAATACTGCTTGATATGAGTGACTATATGAAACCTTATATTTTGCAAAACAATGGGAAACTGGTGGAAAGTTTGCTGGACGAATACGAATTTTTGCTGGGAAAAGCCTTTAAATGTCTTGAAAAAGCAAAAGAAAATCATTTAAAAGTGGAACAGATGTATATACCTAATATGAACTTCACCAGGATAAGCAATTTAGTGGATGAAACGGTAAAAGAATTAGATAAATTTAGTTAAAAAAGATGTATTATTTGCCGTTTGTATGGTATAATATATGCTGACTTTATGCGATAAGAAATGAGGTATACTTATGAAAAAAAGTTTCAATGAATTTTTAGAAGTACTTAAAGAAAGCGATCTTGTTGTGGAAGCTAAATTTGATGAAGCAGCAGGCGCACGCTTAGTTAATGATATTTCATATAATTCTATGGATGTGAACGAAGAAAGTATGTTCATCTGCAAAGGATTATATTTTAAGGATGTTTATCTTGAAGACGCGCTTGCAAAGGGAGCTTTCTGCTATGTAGCTGAAAGAATCATCAATCCTGATGCTCCATATATCATCGTAAATGACATCAGAAAGGCTATGACTGTAATTGGATCTTTCTTCTATGACAGCATCTGGAACGAAAAACTGGTAATGATGGGAATTACCGGTACAAAAGGTAAGACAACAACAACAACTTTTGTTAATTCCATTATGAATGATTACATGGAATCTCTCGGCCGCCAGAAAATTTCTTTCCTTTCCGGTAACTATACTTTCGACGGTGTTCACACACGTAACCCTAAGAAGATGACAACTCTTGAAACTCTTGAACTCCACAAACATCTTGCTGACTCTATTGCAAATGGTTGTGAATATATGGTTACAGAAGTTTCTTCTCAGGCCGTTAAACACGGCAGAACAGATGCACTTAAGTTCAAAGTTGCAACTCTGGTAAATGTTGAAAGAGACCATATTTCTGATATTGAACATCCGGACTTTGAAGATTATTTCTCATGTAAGCTGGGTCTTTTCAAACAGAGTGAAATTGCTTGCATCAACCTGGATTTAAACGAAGAACACGTTGCAAGAAACTTTGAAGTTGCTAAAGAATACTGCAAGAAGATTTACACATACAGCCGTTATAATGAAGATGCAGATTTCTATGGTTATGACACTGAAACAGGTCCTGAAGAACTGTGCTTTAAGTGTAAGTGGGAAGGCGGAGTTGAGGACATCGTTGTAAGCATCGGCGGTGACTACAACACAAGCAACGCTTTGGCAGCTATCGCAATGACAAGAGCTCTGGGTGTTCCTTTTGAAAATATCAAGAGTGGTCTTGCAAATGTTAAAGTGGAAGGCAGAATGGAAATCCACAGAATTCCTAGCAAGAACGTTGATGTAGTTGTAGACTTTGCACACAATACAATCAGCTACAACGCACTTTTCGGCAATGTTCATAAGTTCTATCCGGGCAGAAAGATTATGCTGGTATTCGGATGCCGTGGTGACAAGGCTTATAATCGCAGAAAAGATTTAGGTGAACTGGCAAATCTCTATGCTGATAAGATTATCCTGACTGAACAGGATCATGCAACTGAAAAGGTTGTTGATATTGCTCATCAGATTATGGAACACATTGATGATGGTAAAGTTCTCGAAATCATAGAAGACAGAGGCGAAGCAATCACAAAAGCCTGCGAAGTTATCGAAAATGACTGGGTACTTGTAATCGCAGGTAATGGTGCAGACCGTTATCAGAAGCGTGGCCATTCTTATATCGAAATGCCGACAGACGGCGAATTCGTAGAAATGTACAACGAAAAGCACTAATAATACAAAAGACCGATTTAACAATCGGTCTTTTTAAATGTTTCAATCATATTTATTATATCTTGTGGCAGCGGAGCTTCAAGCTGCAGCTTTTCACCTGTTACAGGGTGAACAAAAGTTAAACTGTAAGCGTGAAGAGCCTGTCTGTCAATATATTCTGATGTACTTACTTCATCTGCACCTTCAACACGTCTGAAATCACCATGAATCTGACGATAGAGGAATGGGTCTCCGTTGTTGTATAAATGGTCTCCTGTAATAGGATGTCCTATTGAGGAAAGATGAACTCTTATCTGATGAGTTCTTCCTGTTTCAAGCCTCAGTTCAACGAGAGTATAACCGGACTTCTCAAAACGCTCACGTACTTTGAAATGTGTAATTGAGTCGTAACCGCCTTGCTCCACGGGAAGAATCCAGCGTTCAACTTCTTCAGGATCAGGCCTTCCGATAGGTCTATTAATAGTACCTTCATCTTCTGAGATAACGCCATCTACTACAGCCAGGTATTTTTTCTGAATGTGGTCAGCTTTCATCTGTTTTGTCAGATGGTCTTGGGTAAAACCGTTCTTTGCAATAATGAGGAGACCGGAAGTGTTCATATCGAGACGATTGACAAATCTTATTTTATAAGATTCACCATCATCCTGCATTTTTTTCATAAGGCCGTTTGCAATGGTGTGATTAGGCTTACCTTTGGTAGGGTGAACCACAACACCGGGCTGCTTGTTAATAACAAGCAGGTCTTTGTCTTCAAAAACAACTTCGATGGGAATATCTTCGGCAGGAAAGTCACATGTTTCTTCCGGCAGTGTTACAGTTAACTTGTCACCGACCTCCGGAATTATCCACAGACGGACATTTTCGCCGTTCAAAGTTACTAATTCCTGCTGTTTAATTTTTGTCATCAGCCTTGAGGAAAAGCTGAAATTACGGCGAAGGAGCTCTTTGCACGTGAGCTCCTTGTCATTTTCGGTTACTATATAGTTAAATTCAGTCATTATGTAGTTCCTTTATAAAAATTTGCTTTTAACTTTTTCCCAGAACTGATAGTCGTCAAAACGCATAAGATTGATTTTCTTACGGGAAAGTTGAATTGTCATTTCTTCTACGTTTTCGTAGTCTTTCATCAATCCGTCGTAAACTACGCTCAAAGTTTTGTCGTATTCACCGCAAGGGATTATAGTCAGCTTGTCGTTGGAAGGAAGCAAAATGCTCGATGTGAAAGAACGATAAGCAGTGTTCTGCATTGGGGCGATAGGTGAAACCTGAAGTAAGTTGAGACGAGGGTCAACAATGCTGCCGCCGAGGGAGTAGTTGTAAGCTGTACTTCCGGCAGGAGTGGAAACACAAAGACCGTCACCTGAGAATCTCTCGATAAAACTTTCGTTGATGGAAATGTTCAGGTGGATAGGGTGAGTCATAAGGCCTCTCACGACGATTTCGTTGAGCGCCAAATGCTTGTGAGTTCCTGAAGCGGTCTTGATAGTGCATGTTACCCCATTGAGGCTTTGAATGCTGTACTTGTCTTGATTATAGAAGAAAATGAAGTCGTCTATTTTTTCGGGAAGAACTTCCTGGAAGAAACCCAGGTGGCCGGTATTTATTCCGACAATAGGTGTTTTCGGAAAGTTAAACTCCTGCACCAGGCGGAGCAGTGTGCCGTCTCCGCCGATGCAGATGATAAGTTCTGTGTCTTCGCTGTATTCTTCGTATACTCTCAAACCGGATTTGACCAGTTTCTTTCGAAGTGTTTCTTCGATTGTCTTCGACATCTTAGTGTCGTTGGCATATATAAAAATTCTCTTATCCATAACAATTCGATATTACAATAATTTTTCCAGTTCATCAACAAGGTTTTTGAATGTTTCCATAGCCATTTTAACAGGTTCAGGGCTTGACATATCAACTCCCGCAATCTTTAACAGTTCTACAGGGTAGTTGGAGGAGCCACTCTTTAAGAATTCGATATAGTTATTTCTTGCTGTTTCACCTTCTTCAAGAATTTTTGAAGAAATGGCTGTAGCGGCGGAATAACCTGTTGCGTATTGATAAACATAGAATCCGCGATAGAAGTGAGGAATTCTGGCCCATTCGTACTTGATATATTCGTCCTCTGAAAGGGCAGGCCCGAAGTATTCGGTGTTGAGTTTGTTATAGGTGTCGCAAAGCCACTGCGCAGTCAGAACACCGCCTTTTTCGATTTCTTCGTGAGCCTTCAATTCAAATTCTGCAAACATGGTCTGGCGGAAAAGGGTAGTGCGGAACTCTTCGATATAATAGTTGAGGAGATATTTGCGCATTTCAGGGTCTGTTTCTGTTGCCAGTAAGTGTTTGATGAGTAATGATTCGTTTACTGTTGACGCAACTTCTGCAGTGAATATGGAATGATCACCGTAAGTGTAAGGCTGGTTGGCACGAGTATAGTGTGAGTGCATTGAATGACCCATTTCGTGAACCAGAGTGAAAACGTCCTTAAGAGAATCGGAGTAATTCATAAGGATGTAAGGCATACTGTCATAGCATCCAAAACTGTAGGCACCGCTGGTTTTACCTTCGTTTTCGTAAACGTCAATCCAACCGTCAGATACGCCTTTGCGAACCTGCTCGATATATTCTTTGCCGAGAGGGGCAAGACCCTCTGCCATGATTTCAACGGCTTCTTCAAATTTTATTTCTTTTTTAGGGAGTTTAACTAAAGGAACATAGATGTCATACATCTTGAGTTGGTCAACTCCGAGAACTTTCTTACGAAGTTCGATATACTTGTGCATTGCAGGGAGTGCATCGTGAACCTGTTCAATGAGGTTATGATATACGTCAAGAGGAATGTTTCCTCCTGATAATGCTGCTGCAAGAGATGATTGGTGCTTACGGATTCTTGCAGAAACCACATCTGTTTTAGTATTGTAGTTGTAGTTTGTTGCAATGGTGTTGATGAGTTTCTTGTAAGCCTCGTACATATTGGTGAATGCTGCTTTTCGGATGTCTCTGTCGTGTGATTCCATGAACTGGATGTAGTTGCCGTGGGTCAACTTGACTGTATCACCGTCTTCATCGGTAATTTCTCCGAATGTCATATCTGCGTTGTTAAGCATTTTGAAAACATCGTTGGTTGCACCTGTTATTTCGGACATTTGTGCAAGAATATTTTCTTCGGCAGCACTGAGAATGTGTTCCTTTTCGCGAAGTGCGGACTTCAAAAGAAACTCGTACTGTGTAAGCTGGGGCTCTTCTTTGAGATACCCGAGGATTGTTTCTTCAGAAGCCTCAAGAAGTTCAGGAGTGAAGAAGGACATAGAAGCAGCCACTTTTGCAATGGCACTGCCGCACTTGTCGTCCATAGCCTGATATTTGTCAACGCGATTATCTTCATCCTTTTTCATTGCTGCGTAGACAAAGGCGTGTTCGAGCTTCTGCCAGATGGCATCTCTTTCCTTGAGTGCTTCTGCGAGAGTTGCAGCGGATTCAGTGAGTCTGCCCTGATATTTAGCAAATTCTTCAGCCTGTTTAACTGAATCAGCCACGTCAGTGTCCCACTGGGATTCATCCGGATACATATCTTCAATATTCCATTTGTATTCATTAGGAATATCGTTTCGCTGTCTTAAATTTTTATCTGACATTTTTACCTCCATTATAGATAAAATTTGATTTCTGTAGTATAATTTCTTATTATAGCACAAAATTGGAAGGAATATTACATAAATGGATAATAGACCTATAGGTTTTTTTGATTCAGGTCTTGGTGGCCTTACAAGTATACCGCATCTTATGGCGAGTCTGCCTAACGAGAGGGTTATTTATTTTGGTGATACTGCCAGAACTCCATACGGATCAAAAGCCGTTTCTACAATAAAACAGTATTCAGCACAGATTGCTGATTTTTTAGTGTCAAAAAACGTGAAAATGCTGGTAATCGCATGCAATACCATCAGTGCCACTTGCCTTGATGATTTGAGAAAACGTTTTCCGCATATTCCTATCGTGGGAATAATCAATCCGGCGGCTCACAAGGCGGCGAATACTTGCACTATAGACAACAATGTAGGCGTTATTGCAACAAAGGTAACCATTGCCAGCGGTGTTTATAAGGATAGAATTGAGGAACTTAATCCGGATCTTCATGTTCATCAGATGGCGACGCCTGCTTTTGTTCCTTTGATTGAAGAAGGAATAATTGAAAATGAAATCATGGATTTGACAATTCATCACTATATGGATGATTTTATCAAAGATAATAATATCGACACTCTTGTTCTCGGATGCACTCACTATCCAATTATCAGAAAGAATATCGAAAAGATTTATCCTAATCTGAGAATTATTAATCCGTCTTATGAAATAATAAGCCGTATTCAGACTATTCTTGAAAAGGAAGATATTCTGGCAAACGAACTTAACGACAGAGAGAATATTTTTTATGCCAGTGACTTATCAGAAAACTTTACTAATATGATTACAAAAGTTATGGAAGTTGAAGAATCAAGTCTGGTGCTGAAATTCAAAAATTTAGATTTATAACGACATAATGATTTGAATTATCTCTAGGATATAGGAGGAAACTATCGTGGATAGAGAAGAATTATATGAATTAGTGGACATCGACAGTCCTGCAGATTTTGAATATTTTGAAAATCTCGCAGCGCTGCTTGAATGTGATGAGTATATAGAATATGAAGACATTTATGCTCTGATGGAAGGTGTGGATAAGGAAACTTTCAGCGGCCTTGTAGATAATTACTTTGAAGAAATTACAGACTTTATTCCGGGGGACGCAGCAGAACTTTATACTCTTTTAGATAAGATTAAGCTTTCTCTTATGGGACTTGCCAAATCATGTGACGAAGAGGACCTGATAACTCATCTGGCAGAAGAAGTTGACAGATTCAGAAAATGGTACGCTATGGATTCCGTGGTTATATGTACTTCTATTTTAACTGACAGAGAAGAAGAAAAAACTCTCAGAGATGCCATTGTTCTTGCTCGCCTTGAAGGTCTTGACGGAGAAAAGTATACTTATGACTTTTCCGATTGTTTAGATTATCATCTGGATGAATACATTATGTCATTCGGTGATATTGTAGCAGCTTCTTTAGAGGAAGATGAAAAAGACAGCATGGTAGAAGAATCAATTTATCAATAGTAACTAAAACAAAGCCTCCTGCATAATATGCTAAAAAAGGAGGCTTTTTATGTTGGAACAAGGAAGATATATGGACTGCTGCGAGCAGGAATGCAAGGAAAAATGTATGAAAGACTGCTATTGCCATAACGACAATGACGGAAATCTCATATGGCTCATAATTTTGATTGTGATTATCTATTGCCTTTTTTGCAATGATAACAAGGGTGGTGGTCTTTTCGGAGGTCTGTTTTAAAAAACATATTGATAAGAACTGTTGCCAAAACTTTTGCAAAGGTATATAATATGTAAAAGAATTTTGACAAACGGAGTGTTTCTATGAACATTAATAAGCTGAACAGATATATAGAACAGACAATGAAAAACTTCCCTAACGTGGATAGTGTCATAATAACCGATACAGAGGCTATTATAAGATATTACTTTTCTTCTTATACAGATATCAGTAAAGTGGGCAACGAGGTTATCGGTAAACATATTTTTGATATTTATCCGGAACTCTCCAGAGAAAACAGTTATATAATCAAGTGTATTGAAACAGGAAAGTCTTTCATTAACTATGAACAGCAGCTTACAGATGTAAACGGACACACTTTGAGAACAATTTGTTCAACGGTACCTATTCATGATAATGGGCGTCTTGTGGCAGTGGCGGAACTTTCAACTTATCCTGATAAAACTATCGAAGAAAAAGAGAACAAGATAGAAGTGACCGGCATCTTTAAGGAAGAACAAAAGGTGGATAATACACTCGAAGACATTATTACCGCATGTCCTGACATTATTAATATTAAGGAACATATCAAAAATAATGCTGACAGCGATGCTCCGGTTTTAGTTTACGGCAAAACGGGTACAGGGAAAGAACTTATTGTTAATGCCATTCACAAAAGCAGTAAGAGAGCTAATGGACCTTTCATTGTCCAAAACTGCGCAGCAATTCCGTCAACACTTCTCGAAAGTATTTTGTTTGGTAATGTAAAAGGTAGTTTTACCGGTGCCGAAAACAGCGTAGGTCTTTTTGAAATGGCAAACAAAGGCACTTTGTTCCTGGATGAAATCAACTCTATGGAACTTGAAGCCCAGGCCAAAATTCTCAGAGCCATTGAGGAAAAGAAAATCAGGCGTATTGGGGATAAAAAGACAATAGACGTAGATGTCAGAATCATTGCCGCGGTTAATAAAGATCCTATCAAATGTATTGAGGAGAACATTCTCAGGGATGACCTGTATTACAGATTGAGTGTTATTCGCTATGATATTCCTCCGCTTCGTGACAGAAAAGAAGATATTCCGTTGCTGATGGAACATTTTAGAAAACTTTTCAACAAGAAGTTTAACAAAAATATTATGGAGTATTCCAGCGAAGTAAAATCCGTATTTTTAAAGTATGACTGGCCAGGCAATGTGCGTGAGTTAAGAAATGTAATTGAATCTGCGTACCATATGAATTTCGGACTTACCATTGAGCTGGATAATGTGCCTCAACACATTGCAGAACGTATGAATATAGAAAGAGTAAGTTTGGAAAACTCTTCCTCTATGACACTCAGTGAACTTGTCGAAGAATTTGAAAAAGAAATTATCAAAAGAAAGTACATTAAAAATGGAAATAAGCTTTCGCAGACAGCAAGAGAACTGGCTATATCAAGACAAAGTCTGCATTATAAGCTAAAAAAATACGGATTAATCGAATAGAATTAATGACTGATAAAAAACGTATCTGTAAAGATGCGTTTTTTATTAGAAAAAACTTGCATTTTTTGACAAAAAGAAATATAATATTTGAGTCCTTTAGAAAGGAATATATAAATAATATAAAGCATATATTTTAAATAAAAGGACAAGTAACTTATTTAATGCGTAAAAATGTCAAAATATTTTTACACAATACCGAAAAAATTACATTTTTTTTCAAAATAATAATGTAAAAAACGTGAAAGTATTGCATTTTTAGACAAGATATTATATTATTATACTGATGTTAAAATTTTTTTACAATATTGATGATCTGCATATAATTGTAAAAAGATTTTTACATAATATGCAAATACTGCATATTATTATTAACTTCGTGCTCAAAATGAGCCCCAAATCTCTCTTTTTTATTAAATGCAGCAGAAGAGACTTGGCACATTTTTTGCAATATACATTTATGAAAAATCTTTAAAGAAAGGAGGGCCTTTTACAAAATTTCGACACCGACTGAATATAAACAGAGTATCAGATAAGGCAGTTATCGTTTTTGCTGCAATATATAAACGGAACATTTCATAATCCGTGTTTACGAAATTTTCGTAAACGAAACCAATGATACTCCATTCTGATACTTCAGATTTCATATTCGTGTCGATGCCTGAGATTAAACCGGATTTTGCGAATTATTTGCAACACAAAATCCGAATAAATTTCAGAAAAGGAGAAATTCTTATGGACTTTGGTATTTTAAGTTTATTACCACCATTATTAGCGATCGTACTTGCTTTCACAACTAAGCAGGTTATGGTATCTTTATTCGCTGCTATTTGGGTTGGTGCAACAATGGTATACGGCTGGAACCCAGTTACAGGTCTGATGGGCGCATTCGCTGACTTCGTATTCCCTGCAATTGGTAACACAGACAACTCCCCAGTATTAGTAATGACTGTATTCTGCGGTTCATTCTCATACTTACTTGAAAACGGCGGCGGCGCTAAGGTTTTCGCTGAAACTTTAGCTGCTAAGGTTAAGGGCAGAAAGGGTGCTCAGATTATGACTGCTGTAGGCGGTACTGTAATCTTCTTCTCCGACTCCACTAACCCAGTATTAATCGGACCAGTTTTCAAGCCATTAACTGACAAGCTGTTAGTATCCAGAGAAAAGCTGGCTTACATTGTAGACTCCACTTCCGCTACAATGCCATCCATGTTCTTCTTCACAGCTTGGGGTGCTTACATCCTGACAATCGTTGCTCAGCAGTTATCCTACTTAGGAGACTCCACTAACGCTGTAATCGCATTCAACCAGGCAGTTCCATTCATGTTCTACACAATCGGTGCAGTTCTGATGGTATACTTCATTGCAATCACTGGTTTCGACTATGGTCCAATGGCTAAGGCTGAAAAGAGAGCTTTAGAAGAAGGTAAAGTAGTTGCTGACGAACACGTAACAGACAGACTGTTAAGACAGGTTGTAATTCCTGAAGGAGCAACTCCACACTTATCCTCAATGGTAGTTCCATTAGTAACATTAGTAGTTCTGATTTTCGCAGGATTACTGTACACTGGTGGATTCCCAGAAAGAAACGTTATCGATGCATTAGCAAACTGCTCCACAATGAAGTCTCTGGTAACAGCATTCTTCGTTGCAACTATCGTAGCAGCTATTTACACAGTTAAAGATAAGGTTTACACAATCACAGAATCCATCACAACTATCATGGCTGGTATCACTCAGATGATGGAAGCATGCGTAATCCTGACATTAGCATGGTCAATCGGTTCCGTATGTA
>JAFSHN010000034.1 GCA_017440275.1 Bacillota bacterium
ATGGAAGACTTCTTAGGCGACATGGACTTCAAGGTAACAGGTACTGAAGTTGGTGTTACTGCAATCCAGATGGATATCAAGGTTCACGGACTTTCAAGAGAAATCCTCGAAAAGGCTCTTAACCAGGCTAAGGAAGGCAGAATGCACATCATGGGCAAGATGCTGGAAGAAATCGAAGCTCCAAGAGAAGAAATGTCCAAGTACGCTCCAAGAGCAATCACTATGAACATCGATCCTGATAAGGTAAGAATCGTTATCGGACCTGGTGGAAAGACAATCAATAGAATTATCGACGAAACAGGCGTTAAGATTGACATTTCCGAAGATGTTCCTGGTTTAATCAGCATTTACTCCGTAGACCAGGCTGGTGCAGACGCAGCTAAGAGAGAAATCGAACTCTTAACTAAGGAAGTTGAAGCCGGTGAAGTTTACGAAGGTACTGTAACAAGAATCATGAACTTCGGTGCATTCATCGAAGTATTACCTGGCAAGGAAGGTCTGCTGCACATCTCCAAGATGATGAAGGGCAGAGTTGAAAAGGTTGAAGATGTTATGAACATCGGAGACAAGGTTGAAGTTAAGGTTGCTGAAATCGACAGCCAGAACAGAATCAACCTGGTAAGAACAAGCTTCCCTGACGAAGAAAAATAAAGATTATTATAAGGACCACCCGTAGCGGTGGTCTTTTTGTTTGCGAATCCAGAAACTATCTGCTATAATTTGCGTAGATATGCAATTTAGAACAGGAGAACAAATATGAGTAAAAAGACAGTTGCAAAGAAAATACATTCAAGAAAAATCACACCTCCGGGTGTTATGTATGATATTCTCGGCGGCGTATGGAAGAACTTTATCGCACCAAAATATAATGTTGAATATATCGACCATGTAGGAATGTCCAAGGTGGAAGGTTCATACATCTTCATCAGCAACCACGCTTCAAGATTGGACTATATCTTTACCGGCGTGCCTGTATATCCAAAGAAGATGAACTATGTGGCAGGTTACAACGAGTTCCACCGTTTACACCTTTCATTGGTGTTCAGACTTCTTCATGTAATTCCTAAGAAGAATTTTATTCCTGACATTTACACAATTAAAGAAGTGAGCCGTGTTCTTAAAAACGGCGGCAGAATCTGCATATTCCCTGAAGGAATGAGTTCAATTTCAGGTGCAAATCAGCCTGTTGCAATTGGTACAGGTAAGATGATCAAAAAGTTCAAACTTCCTGTTTATTATTCAGTAATCCGTGGTGGTTACCTGACAAGCCCTAAGTATAATCTCAGAGACAGATGTGGCAAGATTGAAGTTGAAATCAATCAGCTTTTCACACCTGAAGAACTGGAAGTTCTCACTCCTGCAGAAATTGAAGATAAGATTAACAAGGCTATCTACCACGACGATTACGCATGGAATAAAGTGGCTCAGAATCACTATGATATTGGCGAAAACGGAGCTGAAAATCTTGAAGATCTGCTTTTCTGGTGCCCTAAGTGCGGCAAGCAGCACGTTATGACCACTGAAG
Organism: Bacillota bacterium; assembly: GCA_017440275.1. Taxonomy (GTDB): domain Bacteria; phylum Bacillota; class Clostridia; order Peptostreptococcales; family Anaerovoracaceae; genus Fimisoma. Next base: position 1,526 of record JAFSHN010000034.1, read on the forward strand.
GAAACAAGATTTTTTGTAAAGAATGCGGTAACGGTGCAACTCTCCTTGATACATACGAAATGGTGCCGTTTGACGACACTTGCGTAATCCCTGAAACTCAGACCAAGTGGTTTGATATGGAACGGGAACTTATCAAGAAGGAAGTAGCAGACGAAAACTTCCGTCTTGAAGAAAACGTAGAACTGGGCATGCTTCCTGACTATAAGCTGCTTAGCCCAAACGACACTTCCGTCATCGTGGGAAAAGGCAAGCTGGTTCTTGACAGAACAGGACTTACTTATGACGGCACAAAGAACGGAGAAGCGTTTACCTTCCACATCGACAGTAAACAACTGCCAACTTACGGAATGTGCACTGATGTCAGCCGTTTCTACACTTTCCTTGACGGCGAATTTGTGGAATTCTACCCTGAAAACCGTGTAGTTGAAAAGTTCTTTATGGCGACAGAAGAAATTCACAGACTCAACGGCGGCCAGTGGCAGGCGGTGGAATACTAATTGTTCGATGATGAACTGCGTCCGCAGATTTCATAAAAACAATACATATGCGTGAATAATAACAAAAACTTTCGCAAAACACACTTATTCGTGGAATTTGCGAAAGTTTTCTTTTTGCGTTTCGCAAATTAAGGACGAACTCACCGTATGTGTGAAAATGCCGTAAAATTCACGCAAAACAATATCTTGAAAGCGAAAGTGCGGACACAGCCAACTTTACTAAACCGACATATTGCGATATAATTTTTAATAACAATAAAGGGGATGGGTATGATTATGTCAAAAAAGAGAATCATTATTTCAATAGCAGTAGTTATGCTTTGCATTGGAATTTGGACGGTATGGGGTAATACAGCCCTTGAATTAAACACTTACACAATAGATAGCAGTAAATTACCTTCCTCTTTTAATGGATATCGAATTGCCCACGTTTCAGATCTGCACAATACTGAAATGGGACAAAACAATGAGAAACTTCTCAAAATGATTAAATCAGCTGAGCCTGACATCATCGTTATAACAGGTGATATGATTGACTCCCGCAATACGAAGGTAGACGTAGCTTTGAATTTTGCCGCAGAAGCCGTTAAAATAGCTCCCTGCTATTTTGTCAAAGGTAATCACGAAGTTAGAGTAACAGAATACGAGGAACTCAGGAACGGCCTGATTGATTTGGGCGTAATTGTCCTTGAAGATGAAAAGAATGAGATTGAAAAGCAAGGAGAGGAGATTGTCATTGTGGGTGTTGATGACCCAAGTGCTCAGAATGACTATTTGTTTGACGATTCGCAGCTTTTAATGGACAGTAAACTAAAAACATTGAAAGAAGATTATTCCTTTACTGTTTTGCTGTCACACAGACCTGAACTTTTTGATGTTTATGTTGATAATGATATAAATCTGGTCTTTAGTGGACACGCACATGGCGGCCAGTTCAGATTGCCTTTTATAGGGGGTATGATTGCACCGCATCAAGGATTATTGCCTGAATATGATTCGGGGATTTATACGGAAGAAAACACAAATATGGTTGTCAGCAGAGGCATTGGAAATAGTCTCTTCCCATTTAGATTTAACAACAGACCTGAAATAATATTGATAGAACTACAGAGGAGATAATTATGAGTTTTTTCGCACCGCGAGGTGAGTTTCCGGCAGCAGGGCTTTTTTCGGCAGGGCATTTATTCATGCTGGCAGGGTGTATAGTGCTGCTCATTACCTTGTGCAAAGTGTTTTTAAAAGAAAAATCCAATGAACCATATACAATGGTTAAGGTGGTGGCAGTAACTGTTTTGATTTTGGAAATAATTAAAACAGTCTGGGGGATTTCAGCAGGGAGATACAGTGACTGGTACGAATATCTGCCTATCTGGTTTTGCAGCCTTTTTATACCTTTCAGTTTGCTTGCCGGTTTCACTAAAGGGGGACTTAGAAAGCTGGCACTGTCCTTTATGTATTATGGAGGATTGATTGGAGGGGTAGCATATTTGTTCTTTCCGACAACATCCATAGGAAGATATCCATTCTGGCATTTCATCACCATGCACAGCATGTTTTACCATACCATAATGATTTTTATGGCTCTTTACATAGTTAAAAACCGACTGATTAAGCCTTCTGTGAAGGATTTAAAAAGCTATGTTCTGACAATTATAGCAGCCTGCATTGTGGCATTTTTTGTCAACCAGTACTTTGGAACCAACTATATGTTTCTGACAAAACCGGCAAATAACAATGCGCCTCTTCAGCTGATTGCGGCAGTAACAGGAGCCTTTTATCCGGTAGTCATAACCCTTTGTCAGGCGTTTATTTCGTTTTTCGGGGCATTGGGCCTGTATAGACTTACGAGAAAAGAATAAAATATAAAAAACGGCGCTGGTAAGCCGTTTTTATTTATATTTTTCAATTAGTGGGTTGCAGACATCTTCTAAGAAACTTTCTTCGCCAAAGGTATTTATTTTAAAGAAAACTGCCTGACTTCCGCCGCTGGCTATGGCAGAGACATGTACTTCCTCATCCTTTGACAGGCATGTAACGTTGAGGCTAACGCGGTTGCCGCCCATATAAGAGAATCTTTCATATACTCTGACAGCACAGCGCACATCGCCTACAGAAAAATTGCTTGTATCTTCCAGGGTGGCGCTTATGCTTTCTTGAACCACATTGTCAAGGTCAATCAAAAAATTATCAAGATCAGCTGTTACAGTAAATTCATATTTTGCCATATAGAACCTCCTAATACAATTTTTCGTACTTTATTATAGCACGTATGAGGAATGGGTGCTATAATTAGAAAAAAGTTAAGGAAGAGATGCTTATGAAAATATTTCTTTTAGATGCAAATAAAAAGATGATAGAGGCTTGGCAGGAGTATTTTAATACTGCAAAGGATGTGGAAATGGTGCATTGCTATTTCAATGAATTCATGGAAACGCATCCCGAAATTGATGCAGTAGTTTCTCCGGCCAACTCCTTTGGTCTGATGGACGGAGGCTATGATGCGGCCATAACCGAATATTTCGGCAAAGAATTGATGAAAAGGGTGCAGGAAACCATTGTTGAAAAGTGGCGTGGAGAACAGCCTGTTGGAATAAGTCTGACCGTTCCAATAGATGAAAAAAGAGTGCTTATTCATACACCGAGTATGAGGACACCTGAAGAAATCAAAGACCCGAGAATCATTTATCAATGTATGAGAACAACTCTTATTGAAGCCTTGAATCACGGTGCGGAGAATATTCTCATTCCTGCATTTGGTGGACGTACAGGAAAAGTCCCGTACAAAACCATTGCAAAGATGATGTTTTTAGCCTACGAGCAGGTGCAAAATCCGCCTGCTGAACTGAACTGGCGTTATGCGCTTGGAGTAGCGAGAGGACTGGAGGATTGAGATGGAGATGCTGAAAAAAATCGTATGTCTATGCTTATTTCTGCTGATGATCATGACATTATCCGCATGTAATGAATCGGAAGGAAAGGAAGAAGAACAGACCCAAAATATAATTGAGACAAAATACTACACTATGACTGTCCCTGATTCTTGGGAAGGCAAGTATTATGTGGAAATATCTGATGAAGATGTTTCGCCGGATACAGAATACGTAGTTACTGTTTATGAAAAAGGCAGCCACGATAGGTTTGATGCAGGACATTTGTTCAACATTGTAATTACAGCCGACGAAAAATACGAGGCCTTTGCAGTTGGAAAAAAGATTGGTGAAATTACCATAGATCAAAAATATTATCTATTTGCCAGATATCCATCTGATGTGCAGTTTGATGATGAAGGACAGGAAATCTATATGGCTATGGAAAAGAATGTGGAAGGAGTTATATATTCCATTAAGGCAAAGGACGATAATGTCATAATAGAATTAAAATAAAGCATTAACTGTATATTTCCTTAGAATAGGGAAAGAATTCATAACATAAGGCTCATAAAGGAGATTATGTTATGGAAGAAGATAAAGTCATTGAACAGGTAGAGGGACTGGGATTCGGTTCTCTCACTGCGCTTATCATAGGTTCTACCATTGGAAGTGGGATTTTTACAATTACAGCCGACATGGCTGCCAGCGGTGCTCATACAGGGGCAGTTCTTGTGGGTTGGCTAATTTGCGGAATTGGCATGTTTGGGCTTATGATGTGTTATTTCGGCTTAAACAAGGTAAGACCGGATCTGACAAACGGAGTATATAGTTATGCCAGTGAAGGTTTTGGAGAATTCGTTGGTTTCAACTCTGTATGGGGATATTGGCTCAGTGCTCTTTTGTGTAATGTTTCATACCTTACACTGCTTTTCGGTGCTATTGGATACTTTGTTCCTGTTTTCGGAAGCGGCAGCAATCTTGTGTCCGTAGTCAGTGCATCGGTGCTTCTTTGGATTGTTAATGGGCTTGTACTCAGAGGTGTTAAGGAGGCTGCGGCAATTTCCATTGTAACGACAATTGCCAAATTGGTCCCCATTTTTGTCTTTATAGTAGCGGTAATTTTCGTTGGTGCTTTCAAACCGGATATATTTATGGATAACTTCTGGGGTGACGGAACAATGCCCATAGGTGACCAGATAAAGGCAACGACTTCGGCAACGGTGTGGTCTTTTATCGGTATCGAAGGAGCAGTGGTGCTCTCCGGAAGAGCCAGAAAATCCAGCGATGTGGGCAAATCTTCAATGGTAGCTTTCCTTGGAATATTGGCTATCTATGTTATGGTAGCTGTTCTAAGTATGGGTGTAATGACGACTGAAGAACTTGCAAATCTTGAGAATCCACAGATGGCGGGGATTCTGAGAGAAGCTGTAGGACCATGGGGGTCAGCTCTTGTGAACCTTGGTGTAATATTGTCACTGGCGGGAGCACTTCTGGGTTGGACGATTCTCGCAGCAGATTCTCCATATTCAGCTGCGGAACAAGGTGTATTTATGAAGATTTTTGCCCGTACCAACAAACATAATTCCCCGGCATTCTCACTTTTTCTGACTAACGGAATTGTGCAGGCATTTTTGATTATATGTTATTTTAACGATTCCACATATCAGGCTTTTTATACGCTGAGTGCATCTATGATAATGATTCCTTATTTTCTGAGTGCAGCATATTATTTGAAGTTGGCTATAAGAGGTGAGGGCTTCAGTGGCTCATTGCTGGGACCTAGATTTTTCGGAACTCTGGGTACTGTTTATGGGCTGTGGATGCTTTATTCGGGAGGCCTTGATTATGTGCTTATTACAACAGTACTTTATGCACCGGGGATAGTATTTTATGCATTGGCAAAGCGAGAACAAGGACAATTGATTTTTAGAGGTATTGGAGAAATCCTATTGGTGTCAGCGCTTATAATCGCTGCAATCTCATCGGTTATAATGATTTTTAACGGAACATTAAAGCCGTTTTAATAAAATTTCTGCTTACATTTGCCTTAAAAAGTGTGTTATAATTATAAAAACAACGTGCAGTTTTATGAGACGTAAGTCCGGTTGTAAAACTGCATTTTTATATGAGGTGAAGGCAATGTACAAAATAGGAGACGTTGTTGTTTACGGCACAGAAGGTCTGTGCAAAATCGTAGAAATAACTGAGAAAAAGTTTGGCAAGGAAATCATAGAATACTATGTTCTGGAGCAAATTAGCGGAAGCAACTCTACAACCTATGTTCCTGTGCATAATGAAAAAAGCTTAAGCAAGATGCGGCATATTTTGAAACCGGAAGAAATAACTGAAATCATTACCAACTTTCCTTTTGAGGAAAGTACTTGGATTGAAAGTGATAGAGAACGACAGAAGGCTTTTAAAGATATTTTGATTTTCGGTGACAGTAAAGATATTATCAAACTTGCGAGAACCATTTATCTTCATCAAAAGAAACAGGAAGAAAAAGGCCGCAAGCTCCATCTTTCTGATGAGCGTTTTCTTAAGGATGCGGAAAGAATGATTTTTGATGAGATTGCTTTCGTTATGGGTATTGAACGCGAAAATGTCCTCGAGTTTATTAGCAATAGTATGAAAACCGCTTAATTTGCACAATAATTGAACTGTTTGAGAAGGTAACTCCTTGCAAACAGTTCTTTTTTTAGTTATAATTATAATGCTATGTAAAAAAATTGTAGGAGGACAATCCCTTGAGAACGATTGTAAATTTTAATGCTAAATGGGCATTCACTAAGCAGGCATCAGAAGTTCCTGCTGTTTTACCTATGGATTGGAACTGGGTTAACCTGCCACATTCCTGGAACGGAATCGATGGTAACGATGGCGGAAACGATTACTTCCGCGGTACAGGTTATTATGCAAAGGCTCTGGACAAGATGGACTTACCTGAAGCAGACCAGTACTACTTAGAAATACAGGGTGCAAACTCTTCTGCAGACGTTTATGTTAACGGCAAGAAGCTGGCGCACCACGACGGTGGTTACTCCACTTGGAGAGTAAACATCACAGATGTTCTGGAAAGAGACAACTTATTTGTTATCACAGTAGACAACACTGCAAACGAAGTAGTTTATCCTCAGATGGCAGACTTCACTTTCTATGGCGGTCTGTACAGAGATGTAAATATTATCTGCGTTAAGGAATCTCACTTCGACCTGGACTTCTACGGAAGCACAGGCGTTAAGATTACTCCTGAAGTTTGCGACAAAGACGCAAAGGTTGAAATCTTAACTACAGTTACAAACAAGAAGGAAGGCCAGACTGTAAGATACACAGTATATGCTGCTGACGGCGAAGAAGTTGCTAAGGTTGAAACTGAAGAAACTAAGGCAGTTCTCGAAATTGCTGATGTTCACCTGTGGCACGGTCGTAAGGACCCTTATCTGTACTGTGCACTGGTAGAACTTGTTGAAGCAGGCGAAGTTATCGACTCCGTATGCACAAACTTCGGTGTAAGAACTTACGAAATCGACCCTGAAAGAGGATTTATCTTAAACGGCGAAGAATACTCATTAAGAGGTGTTTCCCGTCATCAGGACAGACCTGTAGTAGGTAATGCTCTGACTCACGAAATGCACGAAGAAGATATGGCTCTCATCGCTGAAATGGGTGCAAACACAATCAGACTTGCACACTATCAGCATGACCAGTACTTCTATGATCTCTGCGACGAATACGGCATGGTAATCTGGGCTGAAATTCCTTACATTTCTAAGCACATGCCTACAGGAAGAGAAAACACTATTTCTCAGATGAAGGAACTGGTTATCCAGAACTACAATCACCCATCCATCGTTGTATGGGGTCTCTCCAACGAAATCGGTATCGGCGGAGCTGATGCTGACTTAATTGAAAACCACAACATCTTAAACGACCTGTGCCACGAACTGGATAAGACTCGTTTAACTACAATCGCAGCAGTTTCCATGTGCTCAATGGATGATCCATACCTGCAGATTCCAGATGTTGTTTCCTACAATCACTACTTTGGATGGTACGGCGGCGAAACTGACATGAACGGTCCTTGGTTTGACAAGTTCCACGCTAAGCATCCTAATATTCCTATCGGATGTTCCGAATACGGTTGTGAAGCTCTTGACTGGCATACTTCAAAGCCTGTACAGGGTGACTACACAGAAGAATACCAGGCTTACTACCACGAAGAATTAATCAAGCAGTTCTTCACTCGTAAGTATATGTGGGCTACTCACGTTTGGAATATGTTTGACTTCGGTGCAGATGCACGTAACGAAGGCGGCGAAAATGGTATGAACCACAAGGGTCTTGTTACTTTCGACAGAAAGTATAAGAAAGACTCCTTCTATGCTTACAAAGCATGGTTATCCGAAGATCCATTCGTGCATATTGCAGGTAAGAGATACGTTGAAAGAGTAGAAGATTTAACAAAGGTTACAGTTTACTCCAACCAGCCTGAAGTTGAACTCTTTGCTAACGGCGTTTCCCTGGGTAAAAAGGCAGCAGAAGATCACTTCTTCTACTTTGAAGTTCCAAACGCAGGTGAAACTCACCTGGTGGCAGTTGCAGGCGACTATGAAGATGAAGCTTACCTGAAGAAGGTAGAAGTATTCAACGAAAAGTACAGACTTCAGGAAAAGGGTGCAATCCTCAACTGGTTCGACATTACTGAAGTTGAAGGTCACTTCTCACTTAACGACAAGATCAGCGACATCATGGCTACAATGCAGGGCAAGCTCCTGTTTATGGGATTGATGGCAAAGATGATGCCTAAGGGTGGAGACAAAGGCGCAGCAGCAGGCTTCGACTTAGGAGAAATGGATAAGGGCGGCCTGATGCAGATGATGGGCGGCTTCACAGTTCTCAGACTCTCCGGTATGATGGGTATGATGGGCGTAAACCCTACAAAGGAACAGCTCCTCGACCTGAACGCTAAGCTGAACAAGATTAAGAAACCTAAAAAATAAGATATGAAATAGAAAACGGCGACCGTATGGTTGCCGTTTTTTGTAATTATGCTCTGAAAAATGTGCATCTTCCAACTCAATTAAAAAAGTTCCCTGGTTTGCGGAATTTTGGAGTTTTGGGAAACTTGGGTCTCCCATTTGTTGGAAAATGGAACTTTTGGGAAAACACAGTCTCCAGATAGTTGCAAAAGAAATTAAATGGGAAAGTTTTGAGAACTATCTTCTCCCGAATTGTAATTATCCACAGGAGATAGGATAATTTTTTATGGGTGAGTTTCCCGATTATCGTAGATTTGGACGTGTTGGGAAATTTCAAAGGAAGATTAGTTTCCAAACGAAAGGCTTTTGCAAATTTGGGGAATCAAAGTCTCCCAGAATACCTCAAAACCTAAAAGTGTGGGTGTTTTGATATATATTACATTTTCTTGAAATTTCCTGGCAGGCTATCGGTGCAATAAGCAATAAAACATTTTCCATACGAAAAATATCTCAAAATAATACAAAAAAATTTTGCAAAAGTTATTACGATATAATATAATACCACAGGTTATTAAAACAAAAGGAGCAAAGGGCATTGGAAGAAAAGGAATTGATATTAATTTCAGAAGAATATAAAAAAATTGAGGGATTGCTTCACGATATAGGCAAAGATTTTATCGACGAATATCTTTACGATATTGATAGAGCAGGAATTCACTCTTACCGCTATAGAACTAAGCATCCGGAGCATCTTATAGAAAAAATCCAGCGCAAAAAACAGGAAAACCCTGAAAAATTTGCAGGACTGGATCACACAAACTACCATAAATTCATAACTGATTTAATTGGTATAAGAGTTTTCTTTTTATATCGAGAAGACTGGATTCATTTTCATAGATACATTACAAGCCAATTTGAAAATAATCCGGATATTTATGTAGTTGACAGATTGAATGATTTTGACGATGATATAAACCATTACTACATTGCAGAAAGGCCTAAAGTTTACAAAAGAGCCGGGGACAGTAAAATTTATGACTCAAAGGAAATTGAAGTGAGGAGCGAGGGAATTTACCGTTCGCTGCACTACATTATCAAATACAAAGGATATTATGTTGAAATTCAAGGAAGAACTCTTTTTGAAGAAGGATGGAGTGAAATAGACCATGACATAGTTTATCCTCATAACACGGATGATGAAGGACTTAAAGACTTTTCCAAATTGTTAAACAGACTTTCAGGAATGGCAGATGAAATGAGTTCATATTTCCGCAAAATGAAAGAAGAAAGAGAAAATAAATAATTCGTATATCAAAGGTTAGCATTTACAAGTGATAATCGATTATATTATAATATTTCTAATGTAAAATTCAGACAAAAAGGAAGAAAAATGGATAATAAAAATTGCAGTGTTAACAATATTTACACTTTAGACGGAAGAGTACCTGTTTTAAAAGCAATACCATTTGGACTTCAGCATATATTGGCTATGTTTGTGTCAAATTTGACTCCGATAACCATAATTGCTGCAGCAGGTGGACTAAGTCAGGCTGAAGTGGCAATATTACTTCAAAATGCCATGTTTGTAGCCGGAATTGCGACATTAATTCAGCTTTATCCCGTATGGAAAGTTGGGGCTGGTCTTCCGATTGTAATGGGCGTTAGTTTTACCTTTGTGGCTGTGCTTAGTACAGTAGCAGTTAATTACGGTTACCCAAGCGTAATAGGTGCAGTACTTGTGGGAGGTATTTTTGAGGGTACACTTGGATTACTTGCAAAATACTGGAGAAAGATCATAGCACCGATTGTGGCAGCAACAGTAGTTACAGCTATCGGTATGTCCCTGTTTACAGTAGGAGCAAGATCCTTTGGCGGTGGTTATGGAGAGGACTTCGGTTCTGCAGAAAACTTGATTCTGGGAACAGTAACTTTGGTAGTATGCCTCGGTTGGAACTGTTTTGCCAAAGGCTACATGAAGCAGTTGTCAGTACTCGTAGGATTAATAGTTGGATATATTCTAGCTGTTTTTATGGGGAAAGTGGATTTATCTGTTATTTTTGCTGATGGATTTGTTTCGTTTCCTAAGTTACTTCCTTACACGCCTGAATTTAATATCGGGGCAATTTTATCTGTATGCATTATTTTCTTAGTATCTGCGGCCGAAACTATCGGAGATACTACAGCGATGGTAGCATCTGGTTTGAACAGAACTATTGCAGACAAAGAAATCTCCGGATCACTTGCATGTGATGGATATTCTTCTTCTATTTCATCATTATTTGGTTGTCCGCCTGTTACTTCTTTCTCACAGAATGTCGGACTGATTGCTATGACAAAAGTAGTGAATAGATTTACTATTATGACAGGTGCGGTATGCATGATTTTGGCAGGATTATTACCTCCAATCGGCAACTTCTTTGCATCTCTTCCTGAGTCTGTTTTAGGTGGATGTACAATTATGATGTTCGGTACTATATTGACTTCAGGCATGCAAATGATTGCCAAAGCAGGCTTTGATCAAAGAAATATTACAATTGTAGCTTTGTCCCTTTCTGTTGGTATCGGTTTTACTACAACCAGCGAAATCGGGCTGTGGCATATATTCCCTGAAGTAGTTCAGTCTGTATTTGCCTCAAATGTTGTAGCAGTGGTTTTCGTAATATCAATCGCATTAAATTTATTGTTACCTAAGAATATGGATATAGAAATTAATGATGCAGAATAGAAATAGCAGAGAGGTTGGAACAATGAACTTTTTAGAAGAAAAAATTGTAAAAGACGGTATCGTAAAAGAAGGAAATGTCCTGAAAGTGGACAGCTTTTTAAATCACCAAATGGATATTGATTTGTTTAACAAAATGGGTGAGGAATGGAAAAAACGTTTTGAAGGGAAAGATATTAATAAGATTCTCACAATTGAAGCGTCAGGAATAGGAATTGCATGTATTGCAGCACAGCATTTCGGTGTTCCGGTAGTATTTGCTAAAAAAGCAAAGAGCATCAACCTAGAAGGGGAAATGTATACAGCAGAAGTTGAGTCATTCATTCATAAAAACAAAAATCAGGTTATTGTGGCTAAAAAGTTCTTAACTGAAGATGACCATGTACTTATAATTGATGATTTTCTTGCTAATGGATGTGCACTGCAGGGTCTCATTCAGATCGTTCAGGCTGCAGGTGCAACTGTAGAAGGAATCGGCATTGCTGTTGAAAAAGGCTTCCAGCAAGGCGGCACAATGATCAGAAATTTAGGATATCAGTTGGAGTCTTTAGCTATCGTTGATGATATGGACCATACAACCGGTGAAATTAAATTTAGATAATACATAATAAAATAATAAGGCCTGTGGTTATCCACGGGCCTTTTCTATTGCTGAAAATATTAAGAATATTACGATATTGATTACCACGACTGTTGCACCTACAGGCGTTGAGAACAGTATGGAGAGGCTGATTCCTACCAGGGCTGCAACTACTGCAATTACTGCGGAGCAGATGATTACCTGCTTGAAGCTGCTGAAGAGTCTCATGGAGGAGAGGGCAGGGAATACGATAAGGGCCGATGTGAGGAGGGCTCCCACCAGATTCATAGCCAGTACAATTATAACTGCTGTAATAAGAGCGATAATCAGGTTGTAGATTTCAGTGTTGGTGCCTGTAGCTTTGGCGAAGGTTTCGTCGAAGGTCACAGCAAAAATCTTGTTATATAGAAACACAAAGGCTCCAATTACGATGATAGACATTACTACGCAGATTGCGATGTCTGTTCCTTGCAGCGTAAGGATTGATGTAGAACCGAAAAGGGTACTGCATACATCACCTGCGATGTTGGCTGAAGTGGAGAACATATTGAGCAGCAGATAACCCACTGCCATAGCTCCAACTGACAACATTGCCAAAGATGCGTCTCCTTTCACTGTACTTGACTGGCTGCGTTTCAAAAGGAAAACCGCACAAATTATTGTAACAGGCATAACCACCAGCATTTCGTTGGAAATACTCATTACAGCAGCGATGGCCATGGCACCGAAGGCCACGTGGGAGAGACCGTCGCCGATAAAGGAGAATCTTTTCAGCACCAAAGTCACCCCCAAAAGTGAAGAACAGAGTGCGATGAGAACTCCCGCAATGAAAGCGTATCTTACAAATGGAAAGGATAAGTATTCGATGAGATTAGCCATGGCACACACCGTCCTTTCCCATATTGAGAGTTTTGGTAGCGTATTTTGCAGACTCTTCCAAATCATGAGTAATCATAATTATAGTCATACCTTCGTCATTGAGTTTCTTGATGTAGTCGTACATTTCATTTGTAGCTGCCGGGTCAAGACCTGCAGTCGGCTCATCTAAAAGAAGCATTTTTTCAGCGGCACAAAGGGCTCTTGCGAGCAGTACGCGTTGCTGCTGACCTCCTGAAAGGTTTCTATATGACTTGGAAGTCAGATTTTCGATGCCAAGTTTTTGCATTTTTTCAAGGGCAAGGGCCTTGTCTTCTTTTGAATAAAAAGGTCGTCTGCCCAGTTTGCTGAGGCAGCCTGAAAGAACTATTTCGAACACTGAAGCAGGAAAGTCTTTTTGCACTAAAGTCTGCTGCGGCAGGTAACCGATAGATTTTGATGAAAGTCCATCCTCAAAGTATATTTCTCCGGAAAGGGGAGGTGTCAGACCGAGGATTGTCTTCATCAATGTGGTTTTGCCGGAACCGTTTTCTCCTACAATGCACAGATAGTCGCCGGATTCAACGGCAAAATCAATGCCGGAAGCCACAACACCGTCTTCGTATCCTACATTTAAGTTTTTACAAATTAATTGAGACATCTTTTCTCCTTAGTTCAGCACTTTTAAAAGCACTTCTAAATTCTTTTCCATAGCACCGATATAAGTAGTTTCGGTATCTGTAACTGACTGAAGGGAGTTGAGTCTGACGATTTCAGTATCATCAAGTCCCGCAGTTTTTATAATTGTTTTTGCCACCTTATCCTGACTGCTTTCAGTTATGAGCAGTGCAGGCAGCTTGTGTTCTTTTAATTTATCAGCCAAGAAAATAATAGTATCAAAGCTGGCCTCAGTTTCTGCAGAACAACCCGGGAAGGCAGCAAAGTATTCCAATCCAAAGTCCTCTGCTAGATATAGAAATGGAAATCTGTCTGCAAATATTAAAGTATGGTTGTTTGTATTTGAGAGAGAATCAGTATACTTTTGCTCCAAAGTTTCCAGTTGTAAGATGTAAGCTGATGCATTTGAAACATAAGTTTTAGCGTTGGTTTTATCAAGAAGACCGATGATTTCTGCCAAATCACTGCAGAAATTTTTTGCATTGTCTAGCGAAAGCCAGATGTGTTCATCAAGCTGGCAGCTTTCTTCGTGATCTTCGTGTGTGTTCTCATGATCGTGGTCATGACCATGACCTTTGGAAAACATACCCTCTACGGTTACTTCATCAAGAGCATGTCCCTCATCAAGGAGACAGTATGCTTCGCCTTTAAAGTTTTTATTTTCTTCAATTACTTCCACAATCCATTCTTCTGAAAGACCGCCTGTGTAGACTATCAAATCCGCATTAATAATACGTGCCATATCTTTGGCATTTGGCTGATAGCTGTGCATATCAGCTCCGCCTTCGTTGAGACGTATTAAGTTCCAATTATTTGCTTCTTCACCCAGAATATTGAGCACCCAGTCGTACTGACTGAATCCGGTGCAAACAATGGTCGGTTTATCAGAAATGATTGTGTCTGTAGGTGAACAGCCTGTTAGGAGCAGCGCCATCAGTAAAGCTAAAATAACTTTTTTCATGAGCACCTCCTAAAGACAGTCCTTGCAGGTACCGAACAAAACTGTTTCTCCGGTATTTATGCAAAAGTCGTTGCTTGAGGCGATGCTTTGGCAAAGAGTTGTTGTAACTTCAGCTGTAGTATGGATAATTTTACCGCATTTTGTACATTTGAGGTGAATATGGCTGCTGCAGCCTTCACCTGCAACAATCTGGTAAACTCTGCGGTTTGTGCTGCTTGAAAACTGTTTAATTGTGTTATCTTCAAGAAGCTTGGGAATCAAACGGTAAACTGTGCTCTTGCCCGGTGGAGAAATAAGGGTAGGGTCATCGTTCATAGCCTGACACATTTCGTCTATAGTGAAAGCTCGGTGACTGTTTTTTCTTAAAAAACTTATGAGCTCTTTTTTCTGTTCTGTCTTGTAACCTGTCATCCTTTTCCTCCTTTGTGTATAATTGAATAGTTGAGCAATCACTCAAATATGAGAATTTTTCTCAAATTAACCTTCTTTATTATATACAAAAGCAGGAAAAAGTCAATGAAAATTTATAAAGGGCGGGGACCTGATATTACTTGTCTGCAGACATACACTAACCTGTCTTCATTGACGCAAGTGGTCCATTTAATCAGGGAAATAAGACCACGGTCAAGTTCAATACAGGTTATGGCATTGGGGTGGACGCAGGAGCCGGTATTGAAGTATCTATGTATTGATTCTTTAGGCATGGCAGGCCGATGAGTATGACCTGCCATTAAATTTTTGTTATTTGCCTGTGACCAGTTTGCGAGTCGCTGTTCAACCTTTCTGCGTTTCTTATAATTCTTCGCGGCACTTGTGGGATCTTTGAAACCCGAGAGTTCTAAAGGTTTCCAGAGGTAGCGCACCATCCAGCGGGCCAGTGGCCAGAGCCGGTCGTTAAAGATGTCTGCTTGATGACCGTGAAGAAGATATATATCTTGTGAAGAATGGGGCATTCTGATAATGATTGCCTCATAGTAAGGAGGAGAGAAAAAGCTGCTTCCTGCAACACGCTTTAGGTTGGATTTGTCGTGGTTACCTGTTAACATATAAAGTCTGTCAGCGTACTTGAAACTATCTAATTGACTGTAAATGTCACCGTGGATTTCCTCAATCTGACGTGGAGAACGGTTCTCCCAAAGTTCATCACCATCACCAAGTTCAACATAGGTGAAATCCCTTTGCCAATAATAGTTGAGAGCAGCCTGATAAAGGACTTTATTATTGAGAAAACTGTCATTCCAGGTGCCGCTGCCTCTGTGACAATCACTGAAAAAGACCATACGCGGATGACGACTGCCATCAACGATAACAGCCTCTTCAAACACTTGGCTGATGCGTGCATCGTAATAGCCCATAAACACCTCCTTGCCTTTGCAGTATATGCACAGCAGGGACGAAAGGTACCCCTTTATATAACAAAAAAATTCGTGGGATTTTGTCACATTCTGTGTATAATTAAGTAAGAAAGGAGGCGATGGTATGGGCGAACGGGAAATTATTGAATTATTATTAAAACGTGAAGACGCCGGAGCAGAGGAATTACTCAGACAGTACGGTCCTCTGATCAGATATATCATCGCACCTATACTGGAAAAGGAAGAAGACAGGGAAGAGTGCTTATCTGAAGTAGTGCTGAAGGTTTGGGACAGAATCGGAACCTTCGATGTGAGTAAAGCAAGTTTTACCACATGGCTTACGGCCATAGCAAGAAATTCGGCTTTAAATCGCAGCCGGAGACTTCACAGCAACGAAGAACTTTCTGAGAAAATACATGCAACTTCAGGTCAGCCGGAAGAGGAGCTTCTTAAGCGTGAACGCAAAAACAGACTTTTTAACGCCCTCGAAGGACTTCCTGCTGTCGATAAAACCCTGTTTTATAGAAAATATTATTATATGCAGTCAACCGCCCAGATTGCCCGGGAAATGGGTATGAGTGAAAGGGCTGTGGAAGGAAGACTTTATAGAATTAAACAAAAATTAAAAAAGATGCTGGGAGGTGAAGGCGATGAGTGATATCAAAAACGATATGAACTTTGAAGAAATGCTTATTGAAAGCATGCCCGAAATACCGCCTTCTGATATTACCCATGAAGTTACACCTTGGCGAAAAGCCATGAATATGGTTTTGTGGGGAATGGGCCTTACCACTATAACCCTCAATTTCTTTTTACTGCAGTTTATTTTACCTACTATCGGGATAATGCTGCTTGTCAGCGGCTTTCAAATGCTGAGAAATGAAAATAAATGGTTTAAAGCTAGTTTTGCAGTAAGCATTATGCAACTGGCAGTTATCATAATTGTACTGATTTCAAACACTATCGCTGTGGCTGAAACTGACAATTTGATGGTGCTTTTGTCCGTTGTCAATGTGGCAATCGACTTTGCACAATACTTTTGTTTATGGCGCGCTTTAGTTGCCTTAAAGGTGAAAACAGGGCTGGAAATCAAAACTTCTGCGGCAGGTGGGCTGATTATATGGTATGCAGTTATGTGTGCTTTAGCTCTGATTCAGTATGTTGGCCTAATAATTACCGGAATATTACTGATAATCTACATTATCGTTATAAGAAGCATATATAAGCTTTCAAAACAGGTAGAAAAAGCAGGCTATAGTATAGTTGCCGCTCCTGTTTTGATAGAAGGACGAAAACTGACAGCGATTGTGTGCAGTGTGCTGGCTTTAGGCTTTTTATGCGGATATACCTTTGGAAGCAGTTATAATATGGACTGGCAAGTTTTTGAAGCCGGTGATAACAAAGAAGTCAGCCGGATTAAGAGTGCGTTGGTTGACAAAGGCGTTCCTACTCATATTCTCGACGATATGACGGATGAAGAAATCCTTGAGTGTAAAGGTTTTAGAAATGTTATAGTGGAAAGCCGGGAACATTTCGATGGTCAGCTTAACATCACAGGTGTCGGAATTGAACTGGCAGGACAGAGAGAACAGTGGAAACTGATTCAGCATTTCAAGTGGAAAGAAGATGAAAAGTTTCGGGGAACCGAATCAATACAACTTTGGCCGGCTTACAGAAACTTTGACGGTTGGTGGGGAGACCCTGCCCAGGTAAGCGGCAGAGTTTTCTACGACGATGGTGACAACACCTATGTGGCACCGTACCATTATCTGGGACAGGAAACTTTCACTTATCAGACCACAATGTTTGGAAAACGCACAAGTACCGACGTATTTGCCACCTTCTCCATTCCGAATAAGGGTAATAATCGCAGGGGGTATGTGACATATAACATCAAGGAAATGGAAGATGGCATGATTGTCGACAGCTGGATTAACTATACTCATCAGGGGACATTGATTCAGTATCCTGCAATGACTGCCATGGAAAAACGTATGTTAGTATCCTGGAATGACGCCTGGCCTTTTAAAACTGTGCAGGATGCACTGCAGTTCTATCCACATGATGGAAAAGTGGATACGTGGTAAAACGCTGATGTATGAAGAATAATTACAACAGCGTCGGGTGCTGAGGCTACTATGTTGTCTTCTTTAAGAAAAACTGTAAAACAGTCAACATTTTGGTAAAAATATGTTGACTGTTTTTAATGTACCAAAAGAAAAAGTCAACATCGCCGCACACTACGCAAACTGCAAAAAATCAGTTGACTTTTCAACGCTTCCGAAGTAAAATATTAAGGTACAATTTTATAGCAAAGACGTTGAAGGAACCAGTAACTTAAGGAATAAAGTCCTTACAGAGAGTCGCCCCTTGGCTGAGAGGGCGATGGTAAAGCTTAAGCGAATATCACTCCGGAGTCTTGACACTTAATGAGCGGCCATATCCCGGACATGGCGCGGGCGCACAGCATAGAAGCATCAAAGCGCATCGCACAGGCCTGTCGGCAGGGCGTTGGCAACTAGGGTGGTACCGCGGTTAATGATTTAATCGTCCCTAAACTGATAACACTATCGGCTTAGGGGCGTTCTTTTTTTGAGAAAATCCTTGAGCGAAACTAAAGCAAAAGAAAGGGAAGAGAAATGTTTAAAAGACTTTCAGAAAAACCTGTTGCAGAAGTGCAGAACGAACAGGTTGCAAAATGGAAAGAAGAAGACTTACTGAAAAAGTGCGTTGACGCAAGAGAAGGACAGACTCCTTTCGTATTCTACGAAGGACCTCCTACAGCAAACGGTAAGCCTGGCATCCATCACGTAATGGCGAGAACTTTAAAGGACTCCGTGTGCCGTTACAAGACAATGCAGGGCTTCCAGGTCAACAGAAAAGCGGGATGGGATACACATGGTCTGCCTGTTGAAATCGAAGTAGAAAAGCAGCTCAACATGTCCGGTAAGCAGGACATTGAAAAGTACGGTATCAAGGAATTCAACCAGAAGTGCCGTGAATCCGTATTCACTTACACAGGAATGTGGAGAGAAATGACTGAAAGAATGGGTTATATGGTAGACCTGGATGACCCATATATCACATTAGATGATAACTATATTGAAACAGGTTGGTGGATTCTGAAGAAGTTCTTCGACGAAGGTTTAATCTACGAAGGACACAAAATCCTGCCTTACTGCCCTCGTTGCGGAACAGGTCTGGCTTCCCACGAAGTAGCACAGGGCTATAAGATGGTTAAAGTTAACACTTTAACTATGAAGTTCAAGAAGGTTGGCGCAGAAAACGAATATTTCCTGGCATGGACAACTACTCCTTGGACACTGGCTTCCAACGTAGCTCTGACTGTAGGTCCTGACATCGACTACATCAAGGCTAAGATGACTGAAGGCGAAAACGAAGGAAACTTCTTCTATGTTGCTAAGGCTCTGGCTGATAAGGTTCTGGGCGCAGGCAAATACGAAGTTGTTGAAGAAATGAAGGGCTCTGATCTTGAATACATGGAATACGAACAGCTGATGCCATTCGTAAAAGCTGACAAGAAGGCATTCTTCGTAACTTGTATGGACTATGTATCCGTTGAAGACGGTACAGGTATTGTTCATACAGCTCCTGCTTTCGGGGAAGACGACTATCAGTGTGGACGTAAATACGACCTGCCTGTACTGCAGCCTGTAGACGAACAGGGTTGCTACACTGACACACCTTGGAAGGGTCACTTCGTAATGGAAGAAGGCCTGGACGTTGAAATCATCAAGTACCTGGCTCAGGATGACAAGATCTTTGCAAAAGAAAAGATGGAACACAACTATCCACACTGCTGGAGATGCGGTACTCCATTAGTTTACTATGCAAAGCCATCCTGGTATATCGAAATGAGCAAGTTAAAGGATCAGCTGGTTGCAAACAACGCAACAGTTAACTGGTTCCCTGACTATGTTGGTGAAAAGAGATTCGGAAACTGGCTGGCAGAAGTTAAAGACTGGGCAATTTCCAGATCAAGATACTGGGGTACTCCAATTCCAATCTGGAGATGTGAATGCGGCCACCTGCACTGCGTAGGTTCCAAAGAAGAACTGGTTAACCTGGCAATGGAAGATATCGATACTTCCATCGAACTGCACAGACCTTATGTTGACGATGTTCACATCGAATGTCCACACTGCGGCAAGCCAATGACAAGAATCACAGAAGTTATGGACTGCTGGTTCGACTCCGGTGCTATGCCTTTCGCACAGTGGCACTATCCGTTTGAAAATAAAGAAGCTGTTGAAACAAAG
>JAFSHN010000035.1 GCA_017440275.1 Bacillota bacterium
GGTCCAACTTTGTGAACATTTTTCTTTTTAGCCATATGAAAAGCCTCCTATGATAATTTGATTTTACCATAGAAGGCTTCGTTCTTTTAGATATTTACAGACTTTTTTTCACAGTCTCTATTCCAGGCTTTTCTTTACTTCAGTTCCGGTAGTTTTCCTATCAGAAGTGAATGTATTTGCGTTATTTCCTTATTATAGGCTCCATCTTCCTTCAGAATAGGTGCCTCAAGCACGTCTTTGAGTGTCTTAGCGACGCGCATACCTTTGTAGAAGGTTTCCTTTTCATCCCCAGTAAATTGCTTAAAAGAGGTTCCCTTGACGTTCATGATGTCTGCCATGGATGAATTATACCTATCCATAACAGCACTCATTTCTTTCAGCAGTCGTTTCATTTGAGATGCTGCACTGGAAATTAAGGTTAATGTATCACTAATTGACCGAGCTTCTTTCATGTATGTATCGGCTTTATCCTGGTTTTCTTTGGACTTCCAGTATGCTTCATCTGCCTTTTTTGCTGCAATACCACCACCTACAAGAAGGGCAGGTCCCGCAACCAATCCACCAAGAACCGCGGTTCCACCTGTGACACCAAAACCGATGCCAATGGCACCTCCGCCAAGCCATGCAAGAGTTGCATTTGTCGCCGCAGCGCCGGAAAGTGCAGCCAGGGAAGTACCCGTTGTTGCAGTAACCAGAAGTCCTCCCAAGCCACCCATAACTACGTTGTATGTGCCAAAGGCTAAAAGTGCGCCGCTTCCCAGCGCAGCAACACCCCCGGCGAGCATACTTGTCGCTTCCAGAGATACTTTTTTAAGGTCAGCAAAGGCTGGCGTAGAAGGATTAAAATATTTCAGATCTTCGTAGCCAATTTCATTGTTTCCTTCTATATCGGTTACTCGTTCCATATTGTTGAAGAAATCTGTGATGCTGCCAGACAGCGCGTTCAACTTTTCCTGTCCATACTCTTCAAGCTTAAGCTGAGTAGCTGTCCGTTTTTCTTCAATCATCTTATTAGCCTTGTCAACGGTTTCTTTTGCTTTTTCATTATTCCATTTTGCAAGGTCATAATCGCTCTTGGCGTCAATTCCTTTCTTTACTCCAACAGCAGCGGAAATTGCAGAGACGCCTCCAATAATGAGAGGTACTAATGGTAATGGCATAATATATTCTCCTTCTGTTATAGTGAAAATTTCTTATTTTCATCCATCATTATATCGTAAAACTCATCTTTTGATATTGCTGGAGTAGTAGAACCAACCAGCGCCGAGATAGTATCAAGTGCCTGGTAAAAATACTCCGTATCAGAATAATTGTTAAGGATATGCAGACATTGCCCAAACACTTCTTCTTTTAACTCAAGTAACTGCATTTGATGCTGAATTTCCTTTTGAAAATCATCCAGCATTGCGCGGATCCGCAGCTGCTCAGCGTGAACCTCTTCAAAATGAAGATGCGCCAGGTCATTTGTGGTGGACAGAAACGCTACATAATCATATAATTTGCTTCCTACAGAATAGCCAACCATATTTCCGATTAGTTCGCCAGCAACTGCACCAACTTTGCCACCAATATCAGTTCCAAGCCCAGGCATGAACATCGTTCCTATGCAAGCGCCTATCACAGCGCCGACCATCAGGCCGTAGCCACCAACAGCTACAGATGTTACCATTCCGGAGCCTTTTTCTCCAAGTTCAAGAATCATCTCATCAAAGTCAATATCGTCATTCACGTATTTGATCAGAGTACCGCCAACTTCCTTTACTGCTACTATAGTGGTAGATACATATCCAGCCTGGCAAAAGGTTGTCACCGCACGATTCATTACCTCGTTGTTTGCTTTATATGCCAGCTGCAGCGCCGTCTGTTCCACACCCTTTGTAATAATTGATGAGGTGCCGCCGGCCGCCATGGCAAGGCCGGTTTCTTTTGTAACACCCACAAGAGCTTCTTTTTTCCCTTCGGAACCATTCATAACCTGATTCAGATGGGAAAACCCTGAAAGAATCGCTTCATACTTTGCTGCAGTAAGAGCTCCGTTTATACCTTCCTTACCCATCCCTTGAAGAGTTTCTTTCATGTATGAAGCACCAACTGCCATACGTGCTGACAAATCCGCCTGAATCATCTTTCTGGCCTGCTCTGAAGATAAAGAGTCTTTATGCTCAAAGACATACTCCAGGTTTGTCTTGCTCCCTTTGGAAGTATTAAGGTTGGTATTTATGAATTCATAGTTCTGCTCAATATTTGCTATTCGCTTTATGGCATCCATATCCAGGAAAGGATTGTACTGTGTTGCCTCATAGATTCTTTCAAGCGGAACGGTGTGATCCATTTGGCCAGTGTGCCTGGTAGTATGCGCAGCTCCGTATTTTGCTTCTGCCTTAGCTTTACTCTTGTGCAGAGTGCTGCCGGTATACGGATCAATGGTAGTCTGATGCGTTCCAAAAAGTTCCTTGTCTCTTATTCTATTTCTTTTGCTTACATTATCTATCTGACCGCGTATTGTTTTACTATAGTCTTTCTTGAGAGTGGGGGATGATGCGGAACGAGTTGTCCTCATCTCAACCGCTATCTTTTTTCCTTCTTTATTCTCAGTATTCATTTTCCTCACCGTCTGTTAAGATTGCATGCCTACAGCTGATTACTTAATATAGTTTTCATCATTTTGAAAACGTAGTCAGGGCACTGGTTAACTCCTTGTTCCCATTTCTGCAGCGTGCTGAGCGGCATCCCGAAATATTCTGCAAAAGCCTTTTGCCGCATTCTGCTCTTATATCGAAGTTCTTTTACGGTACTACATTCTTCATAGGTAAAATAGTGCTTAATGTACATTTCCAGCGTATCCTGAAGAACAGGCAGGTCGTGCTGTAAGAATTTAATGTATCCCTCCATGCCTGAAAACATGCTGATATTACCTACGCAGACTCCATCTATTTCTTTATGCTTTACATGCTTAAGATAGGTCCTGTATTCATCTGCAGGCATTTCTTCTTCGGGTACAATGTAAAGTTCAAAGCCTGGGCCATATGTTTTATCTTCAACGTCGATTTTGATAGTCCCTGGTTTTTTTATGTTCATAGACATTCCCTCCTTTTGGTTGTATCCTGTAAGGATAGTTTATATCATAATAGGATAGTTGTCAAGCCTTAAGCTGCTCCGATGCTCAAAGGGAGCTATACCTCTTTAAGCTCATATGTCAGTTCCAATACCTGCTGCTTCGTTATGATCGCGTTTGTGAGTCTCAGAATATTAACCGGTACACCATAGCTTTGAAACGATTTGCTGCAGCGTATTTTTCCTAAGGCCATATCATGAATCTCTGCAAAATTGTCTTTCACTGACTGCGGAATATTCTCCGTAATGCTGGCCAGACAAAGCCGTACCTTTACAAAATCAAAGGTCTCAGGATTCTGGTTTTCCGGCACTCTGATAAACTCAGGTCTTTCAATACGTGCAATAAACCGGCTAAGAAACGATGGTTCTTCTGGCGTACGTGCCTCATATCTTATATTTTCACATATGAGGAGGAATTCTTCCCAGGTATCATTTTCTTTCAGTTTGCTCAAAGCCTTACGAAACAGGATGGCATCCTCGCCTGGGCCAATGAATTTCCTTAGTGTTTCTGCAACATAGTAGGTACCATTCTCTCGGCGTATCACACCTTCAATTTTATCAATAGTATTCTCCGGCGTGTCAACA
>JAFSHN010000036.1 GCA_017440275.1 Bacillota bacterium
GTAAGGCTTTGAGAAAAGCAATCTGTGAAAAGTTCAATTTCGACTCACTGGAATTCCAATCACTGGAAGGCGTAATTGAAGCCATTGGACTTGAACCTTGTAAACTTTGCACTTATTGTTGGAATGGAAAAGAATAAAATAAAAGTATGTGCATAGACAGATTTTAGTATAGCATTAGAAAAAGAAAACAAGACAAAGGAGACCCATTATGGATCATAAGAATTCTTTCTCTGCCAGCTACGCAGCTGCAGGAGTAGATATTACAGCGGGATACAAGTCCGTAGAATTGATGAAGAAACACGTTGCGAGAACACGCAACGAAGGTTGTGTTGACGATGTAGGCGGTTTTGGCGGATGTTTTAGCTTGGCAAGTATTGCTGGCATGGAAGAACCTATTACTGTTTCCGGTACAGATGGCTGCGGCACAAAAGTTAAGCTCGCAATTTTAATGGATAAACACGACACTATCGGTATTGATGCCGTTGCTATGTGTGTAAATGACATAATCTGTGTTGGTGCAAAGCCATTATTCTTCCTGGACTATATTGCTTGCGGTAAGAATAAGCCTGAAAAAATTGCAGAAATCGTG
Organism: Bacillota bacterium; assembly: GCA_017440275.1. Classification (GTDB taxonomy): domain Bacteria; phylum Bacillota; class Clostridia; order Peptostreptococcales; family Anaerovoracaceae; genus Fimisoma. Next base: position 590 of record JAFSHN010000036.1, read on the forward strand.
TCCGGCGTTGCAGAAGGCTGTGTTCAGTCCAGTGCGGCGTTAATCGGTGGTGAAACTGCAGAACATCCGGGACTGATGCCGGAAGATGACTACGATTTAGCAGGTTTTGCAGTTGGTGTTGTTGATAAGCCAAAGATGATCGATAAGAATAAAATGGCAGTGGGTGATGTGGTAATCGCTTTACCTTCCACAGGTATCCACTCCAACGGTTTCAGCTTATGCCGCAAGGTATTTGATATTGATAACAATAACCCTGAAATTTACGTTTCCCGTGAAGAATTAGGTGGCAGAAGCATTGCTGAAGCGCTGCTTGAACCAACAAAGATTTATGTAAAGCCTGTATTGGCATTAATTGACAAGGTTAATGTAAAGGGTATTTCCCACATCACAGGTGGCGGTTTCTATGAAAACATTCCTCGTTCCATTCCGGATGGATTATGTGCAAAGATTGACAGAAAAGCAATTAAGGTTCTGCCTATCTTTGATCTGATTATGAAGTGGGGAGATGTTCCTGAAAGAGACATGTTCAATACATACAACATGGGTGTTGGTATGACTGTAGTAGTTCCTGCTGATGAAGCTGAAACTTCTTTGGAACTGTTAAAAGAAAACGGTATCGATGCTTATGTGATTGGTGAAATCGTAGAAGGCGAAGAGAAGGTGACTCTGTAATGAAAGCTAAAATAGCAGTATTTGTTTCCGGTGGCGGAACTAATCTGCAGGCTCTGATAGATGCACAAAAAAACGGAATAATAACCAGCGGCGAAATCGCCCTGGTTATTTCCAGTAATGCGAAAGCATACGCATTGACCAGAGCTGCTGACAATAATATCCCCGGTATTGTAGTCAGCAGAAAAGAATGCGGCAGCCAGGAAGCCTACGAAGCAAAACTCACAGAAGTTTTAAAAGAAAATGATATAGACTTGATCGTTCTGGCTGGATTTATGAGCATCTTAAGCGGCAACTTCACCGACAAATATCCAAACAGAATTATCAACGTCCATCCGTCGCTGATTCCGTCTTTCTGCGGTAAAGGTTTCTATGGACTTCATGTTCACGAAGCAGCACTGGAATACGGTGTCAAGGTTACAGGCGCTACAGTGCACTTTGTCAACGAAATTCCTGACGGTGGACAGATTTTATTACAAAAAGCAGTGTATATTGAAGAGGGAGATACTCCTGAAGTTCTTCAGAAGAGAGTTATGGAAGAAGCTGAATGGAAGATACTGCCTCAGGCGACAGAAACTATCTGCGCACAGATTATAGGAGGTAGGTAACAATGAGCATTTATACTTCTAAGACTATGGGAGAAATCATTAAAGATAATGCATATGCAGGACGCGGCATCGTAGTTGGTAAGACAGCTGACGGTTCTAAGGCTGCAATTGCATACTTCATTATGGGAAGATCCGAAAACTCCCGTAACAGAGTTTTCAAAGAAGAAGGAGATGATGTAGTGATTTATCCTTTCGATGAATCCAAGGTTGAAGACCCATCCTTAATCATCTATTCTCCAATCAGAGTTTTCGAAAACAAGGTTATCGTAACTAACGGTGACCAGACAGATACAATTTATGATTATGTAAAAGAAGGCCAGGGATTCAGATGTGCTCTTAAAACAAGAGAATTTGAACCTGATGCTCCTAACTTTACACCTAGAATCAGCGCAATGCTCACTTTAGGAGAAGGAGACTTCACTTATGAAATGAGTATCTTAAAGAGCATTGACGAAGCCGGTTCCGGATGTGCAAGATATACTTGGGATTATCCTGCAGTAAATGGCCTGGGACATTTCATCCATACATACGAACATGATGGAAATCCACTGCCTACTTTCCAGGGAGAACCAAGAAGAGTTGCAGTTCCTGACACTGCAGAAGAATTCTTATCTGACATCTGGGCGAACCTCAATGAACAGAACAAGATTTCTATCTACGTAAGATACATCGACCTTAAGACAGGTGAAGTTACAAATAAGTTAATCAACAAGAATAAGTAATCCAAGAAGGAGATATCATGAAAGAATACGAACTGAAATACGGTTGCAACCCTAATCAGAAGCCTTCCAAGATTTATATGCACGATGGAAGCGAAATTCCAATGGAAATTTTAAACGGCAGACCGGGATACATTAACCTGCTGGACGCTCTCAACAGCTGGCAGCTGGTAAAGGAAATCAAGGATGCACTGGGAATGTGCGCAGCTACTTCCTTCAAACACGTGAGCCCTACTTCTGCAGCAGTTGGAAATCCAATGAGCGAAACAATGAAGAAAGCTTTCTTTGTTGACGACATTGAAGGTCTGGACGAATCTCCTATCGCTACTGCTTACGCAAGAGCAAGAGGCACAGACAGAATGAGTTCCTTCGGCGACTGGATTGCTTTATCCGACAAGTGTGATGCTACTTGCGCAAGACTTATTGCAAGAGAAGTATCCGACGGTATCATCGCTCCTGACTACGATGAAGAAGCTCTCGAAATCTTAAAGTCCAAGAGAAAAGGCAGCTACAACATCATCAAGATTGATACTGACTTTGTTCCTGCAGAAGCAGAACATAAACAGGTTTACGGAATCACTTTCGAACAGGGAAGAAACAACTTCAAGATTGATGCAGAACTGCTCAAGGAAATCGTAACTGAAAACAAAGATATGACAGAAGAAGCCAAGAGAGACTTAGTAATCGCTCTTATCACTCTGAAATACACTCAGTCCAACTCCGTTTGCTATGCAAAGGACGGACAGGCTATCGGTGTTGGTGCCGGCCAGCAGTCCAGAATTCACTGCACAAGATTAGCAGGTGAAAAGGCTGACAAGTGGCATCTCCGTCAGCACGACAAAGTTCTTAACTTACCTTTCAAGGACGAAGTTAAGAGACCTGACAGAGATAATGCTATTGATGTTTATCTGTCAGAAGACCAGGAAGAAGTTATCGGTGATGGTTATTGGGAAGCATTATTTACTGAAAAGCCTGAAGCTTTCCCAAGAGCTGAACAGAGAGAATACCTGGCAAACCTCAAAGGTGTTTGTCTCGGTTCCGACGCATTCTTCCCATTTGGAGACAACATTGAAAGAGCTGCAAAGAGCGGTGTAACTTACATTGCACAGCCTGGCGGTTCTGTAAGAGACGACAATGTTATCGATGCTTGCAATAAGCACAATATGGTAATGGCATTCACAGGAATGAGATTATTCCACCACTAATACGAGAAGGGAAATTACAAAATGAAAATTATGGTAGTTGGTGGTGGCGGAAGAGAACATGCTATCATCAAGAAGATTAAAGAAAACAAATCTGTTGAACAGATTTTTGCACTGCCCGGCAACGGCGGTATTGCTGCAGATGCAACTTGCGTTAATATCGGCGCAAAGGATATCGACAAAATTGTTGAATTCGCAGTAGAAAATGCTATTGATTTTGCAGTTGTTGCTCCTGACGATCCATTAGTGCTCGGTGCAGTAGATGCACTTAACGCTAAAGGAATCAAGACATTCGGTCCTAATAAGGCTGCGGCTATAATTGAAGGCAGCAAGGCTTTCTCCAAGGACTTAATGAAGAAGTACAACATTCCTACTGCTGCATACGAAATCTTTGACGATATGGAAAAGGCACTGGCTTATGTAGACACTTGCGATATTCCTGTAGTAGTCAAAGCTGACGGTCTGGCCCTCGGCAAAGGCGTTATCATTGCTGAAACAAGAGAACAGGCAAAGGAAGCAGTTCGCTCCATGATGGAAGATAAGGTTTTCGGCGACAGCGGCAATCAGGTTGTTGTTGAAGAATTCCTGACAGGTCCTGAAGTTTCAGTTCTGTCCTTCACAGATGGCAAGACTCTGGTGCCAATGGTTTCATCTATGGACCACAAGCGTGCGCTTGACGGTGACAAGGGTCTGAATACAGGCGGTATGGGAACAATCGCTCCAAACCCTTACTACACTGCAGAAGTAGCTAAGGAATGTATGGAAACAATCTTTATGCCTACAGTGGAAGCTATGAACGCTGAAGGAAGAAGCTTCTCCGGATGCTTATACTTCGGTCTCATGCTCACACCAAAGGGACCTAAGGTTATCGAATACAACTGCCGTTTCGGCGACCCTGAAACTCAGGTTGTACTGCCGCTTCTGGAAAGCGACCTTCTTGACATTATGCTCAAGATTTACGAAGGTAAGCTGGCAGAAGCAGAAGTTAAGTTCGCAGACAAGAGCGCTTGCTGCGTAGTAATGGCTTCCGAAGGATATCCTCAGAGCTATGAAAAGGGCTTTGAAATCACAATGCCGTCTGACAAGAACATCTACGTTGCAGGTGCAGCTCTCAAAGACGGCAAGCTGGTTAACAGCGGCGGAAGAGTTCTGGGCGTAACAGAAACTGCCGAAACATTAGAAGACGCTATCGCAAAGTCTTACGAAACAGTAAAAACAGTAAACTTTGCTAATGCATATTACAGAAAAGACATCGGAAAACGTGCCTTAATGGCAGAAAGGATTTAATCATGGTTTTTAGAATATTCGTAGAAAAGAAACCTGGTCTCGACAACGAAGCTCGTGCTGTAAAGAACGACATCAATGAACTGCTTCAGATTAAGGGCGTTGAAAAAGTAAGACTTTTCAACAGATACGATGCAGATAAAATTGAAAAGGATCTCTTCGAATACTCCGTAAACACAGTTTTCGCAGAACCACAACTTGATAATGTAACTACAGAATTACCTGAAGCAGACGTTATCTTTGCAGTAGAACCGCTGCCTGGTCAGTTCGACCAGAGAGCTTCTTCTGCGGCTGAATGTATTCAGATTATCTCCAAAGGGGACAGACCTGAAGTAAAAACTGCAAAGGTTTATGCGCTGTACGGCAATATTACTGAAGAAGAAGTTGCTGCAATCAAGAAATTCGTTATTAACGCAGTAGAATCAAGAGAAGCTGATATGGCTCTTCCTGAAACTCTTGTTGTTGACTACGAAATTCCTCAGACTGTAGAAACAGTTGAAGGTTTTATCGATTTAGACGAGGCAGGACTTGCTGAATTTATCAAGGACAGAGGCCTTGCAATGGACCTTGCAGATATTAAGTTCTGCCAGGAATACTTCAAAAACGAAGAACACAGAAATCCTACAATCACAGAAGTTAAGATGATTGATACATACTGGTCAGACCACTGCCGTCATACAACTTTCAACACTATCATTGATAGTGTTAAGTTCGAAGACGAAACTCTGCAGAAGGCTTACGAAAGATATATCTCCGTAAGAGAAGGCCTGAACAGAAAGAAACCTGTAACTTTGATGGATCTTGGTACAATCGCTGTTAAGCAGCTGAAGAAGGACGGCAAGATGGATAAGCTTGACGAATCCGAAGAAATCAATGCCTGCACAGTAAAGATCAAGGTTGAAATCGAAGGTAAAGAAGAAGATTGGTTATTGCTGTTCAAGAACGAAACACATAACCATCCTACAGAAATCGAACCTTTCGGCGGTGCTGCTACTTGCGTAGGCGGTGCAATCAGAGACCCATTATCAGGAAGATCCTATGTTTACGCGGCTATGCGTGTAACAGGTGCAGGAGACCCATTAGTTCCTGTATCAGAAACAATCCCCGGCAAGTTACCTCAGCGTAAGCTGGTTGCTACAGCTGCTGCAGGTTACTCTTCATACGGTAACCAAATCGGTCTGACAACAGGTCAGGTTGATGAAATCTACCACCCAGGATATGTTGCTAAGAGAATGGAAGTAGGTGCAGTAATCGCTGCAGCTCCTGCTGAAAACGTAGTGAGAGAAGTTCCTGAAGCAGGCGACAGAGTTATCCTTTTAGGTGGTAAGACAGGAAGAGACGGATGTGGCGGTGCAACAGGTTCCTCCAAATCCCACGACGTTTCCTCACTGGAATCCTGCGGTGCAGAAGTTCAGAAAGGTAACGCTCCTGAAGAAAGAAAAATCCAGAGATTATTCAGAAACGCTGAAGCTTCCAAGCTTATCAGACGTTGTAATGACTTCGGTGCAGGCGGTGTATCCGTAGCAATAGGTGAATTAGCTGAAGGTCTTGAAATCAACCTTGACGTAGTTCCTAAGAAGTACGACGGTCTCGACGGTACAGAATTAGCTATTTCCGAATCTCAGGAAAGAATGGCTTGCGTAGTTGCAGAAAAAGACGTAGACAGATTCTGCGAACTAGCAAGAATGGAAAACTTAGAAGCAACAGTAGTTGCAAAGGTTACTGATGATGCAAGACTTTCCATGCACTGGAACGGTCAGAATATCGTAAACCTTTCAAGAAAATTCCTCGACTCCAACGGAGCTGAAAAACATATTACAGTTGAAGCTATGGCACCTGAAGCTTTCGAAAAGAAGGTAGAAGGCGGATTTGCTGAAAACTTCAAGGCTCTTGCTGGTGATTTAAATGTTTGCTCCAAGCGTGGTATGTCTGAAAGATTTGACTCCACAATCGGTGTAGGTACAGTACTGATGCCATTCGGCGGTAAGTTCCAGAGAACTCCTATCCAGGCAATGGTGCATAAAGTTTCCGTAGAAAAGAAAGATACTACAACTTGCTCCGTAATGTCATGGGGTTACAATCCATTTGTTATGGAAAAGAGCCCATACCACGGTGCATACCTGGCAGTAGTTGAATCCGTTTCAAAATTAGTTGCTCACGGTGCAGACTTCAAGGACGTATATCTGTCCTTCCAGGAATACTTCGAAAAATTAGGTCAGGATCCTAAGAAGTGGGGTAAGCCATTCTCCGCATTATTAGGTGCTTTAGAAGCTCAGCTTGACCTTGGTGTAGGCGCAATCGGCGGTAAGGACTCCATGTCCGGAACATTTGAAAACTTACATGTTCCTCCAACATTGGTATCCTTCGCTGTAACTACAGAACATATTGACAACATTATTTCTCCTGAATTCAAGGAAGCAGGTAACAAGGTTTACATCTTAAAGCCTGAACTTGACGAAAGAGGACTTCCAACAGGTGAATCCCTGAAGAAAGTATTCGACCAGGTAACTGCTCTCATGAGAAAGGGCGTAGTAAAGGCTTGCTACACTCCTACTTACGGCGGCATTGCTGAAGGCATCTTAAAGATGATGATGGGTAACGGTATCGGCTTCAAGTTCGCAGAAGGAATCTCTGTTGAAGAATTATTCGGATATAACTATGGCGCTTTCGTAATTGAAGCAACTGAAGAAGTAGACGGAGTTTTAGTAGGTGAAACTACTGCTGCATACGAAGTTTCCTATGCAGGTGAAACATTATGCATGGATGAAATTTGTCAGATTTACGAAGATAAGTTAGAATCCGTATATCCTTGCAACATCGAAACAGAAGGTGAAAAACCTGAAAACCTGTCCTTCGAAGCAGACAAGAAGTTCAGTGCAAAGGTTAAAGTTGATACACCTAAGGTTCTGATTCCTGTATTCCCTGGTACAAACTGCGAATACGATACTGCAAAGGCCTTTGAAAAGGCAGGCGCAGAAACAGAAATCTTCGTTATCAACAACCTGACTTCTGCAGATGTTGCTAAGTCAATTGCTGACTTCGCAGCTAAAGTACGTGAAAGCCAGATTATCTTTATCCCTGGTGGTTTCTCCGGCGGTGACGAACCTGATGGTTCCGGTAAATTCATTACAGCATTCTTCAGAAATGCAGAAGTTAAGGACGCTGTAAACGAACTTCTTGAAGAAAGAGACGGTCTGATGGCAGGTATCTGTAACGGATTCCAGGCAATCATCAAGCTGGGTCTTGTTCCTTATGGAAAGATCGTTGATACTGATGAAGACTGTGCAACTCTTACGTACAACAAGATTTCACGCCACCAGTCCAAGCTGGTTCGCACAAGAATTGCTTCCAACAATTCACCATGGCTTGCAAACACAAAGGTAGGAGATATTTATACAGTTCCTATTTCCCACGGTGAAGGAAGATTTATTGCACCTTTAGCATTAAGAGAAGAATTAGCTGCTAAGGGACAGATTATCACTCAGTACGTTGACCTGGAAGGCAATGCTACTAACGATATTCAGTTCAATCCTAACGGATCCGACTGGGCTATCGAAGGTATCATTTCACCTGACGGAAGAGTTCTGGGTAAAATGGGTCACTCTGAAAGAATCGGTGACGGTCTGTATCAGAACGTAATCGGTGAATTCGATATGAAGATGTTCGAAGCTGCTGTTAATTATTTCAAGAAATAAAATATTGACAAAATATTAATGGCGGAGCTATAATAAAGAGTATTTTTTGTGAACCTTATACAAACTTAACCGTAAGGAGATGATTAATAAATGGAAAGAAGAATCGGAACAATTTCAAGAGGGCTCCGTGGACCTATCATCAAGGAAGGTGACGACCTCAAGAAAATTGTAGTTGACACAATGTTAGAATGTGTCGAAAAGGGCGACTTTGAAATCGGTAACAAAGACGTTTTAGCTGTTACAGAATCAATTCTTGCTCGTGCTCAGGCAAACTATGCAACAACTGACCAGCTGGCTGAAGATGTCAGAAACAAATTAGGCGGCGAAACAGTAGGCGTTGTTTTCCCAATCCTTTCAAGAAACAGATTCGCAATCTGCTTAAGAGGTATTGCAAAGGGAGCTAAAAAAGTCGTAGTTATGCTCAGCTACCCAAGTGACGAAGTTGGTAACCACCTTCTGGATCTTGATCTGCTGGACGAAAAGGGCGTTAACCCATATACTGATGTCTTAACACAGGCTGAATTTGAAGAAACATTCGGCAAATCCAAGCACACTTTCACTGATATCGACTATGTAAATTACTACAAAGACATCATTATCGAAGAAGGTGCTGAAGCAGAAATCATCTTCGCTAATAACCCTCGTAAGATTGTTGATTACACAGATAAGGTTATCTGTGCAGATATTCATACTCGTGCACGCACAAAGAGACTCATCAAAGAAGCAGGCGGCAGCGTAGTTCTCGGTATGGATGACCTGTTGACAACTTCCGTTAACGGTTCCGGTTACAACCCTGATTACGGTATTTTAGGTTCCAATAAGGCAACTGAAGAATCCATCAAACTGTTCCCTGTAAACTGTCAGGAATTTGTTGAAGCTGTTCAGGCAGAAATCAAAGAAAGAACAGGCAAGGTTGTAGAAGTTATGGTTTACGGCGATGGTGCTTTCAAGGACCCTGTAGGAAAAATCTGGGAACTGGCAGACCCTGTTGTATCCCCTGGTTTCACAAGCGGTCTTGTTGGTCAGCCAAACGAACTGAAGCTTAAATATTTAGCTGATAATGATTTTGCGGATTTAAGAGGCGACGAGCTCAAGGCAGCTATTGAAGAAGCTATCAAAGAAAAGGATGCTAACTTAGTTGGCCAGATGGCAACTGAAGGTACAACTCCAAGAAGATTAACTGACTTACTCGGATCCCTCTGTGACCTGACTTCAGGTTCCGGAGATAAGGGTACTCCGTTCATCTACATCCAGGGCTACTTCGACAACTATACAGACTAATTTTTTAAAACACAAGGCTCTTGCATTGCAGGAGCCTTTTTGTTATAATTTAGCAGTTGGCTGATGGGAACGGGAGAGCGCACATTGATTAAGGTGCCGCCGAAGGGGCAAAACTCTCAGGCAAAAGGACCGTTTTCGGACAACCCTCTGGAAAGTGTTACATACCACCGATGAAGCAATTCGCAATATGACGGAGAATCTTTCAGGTAAAGGGACAGAGTGATTTATTAAGCTCGAACTTTTATTTGGGAGGTTTTTTTATGTCTGAAACTATGCAGTTTATTTTTGAAATTATGGGGACTATTGCATTCTCCGTATCAGGTGCTATGGTAGCGGTAGAGAAAAAAATGGATATTTTAGGTATTTCAATTCTAGGTCTGACTACTGCAGTGGGAGGAGGCGTTATCAGAGATTTAATTCTGGGAATAACACCGCCGGCAACATTTCAGAATCCTATTTATGCTGTGATTGCAATTATTACGGCAATCATCGTGTTTACACCATATGTGCAGAGAATTTTTGAAAAAAATCCTATTTATTACGAAAGAGTTATGCTTATTATGGACTCTATCGGTCTGGGTGTATTTACTGTTGTAGGCATAAATGCAGCATATACGACAGGATATGAAGATAATATTTTTCTACTGTTTTTTGTGGGAGTTGTGACCGGTGTAGGCGGAGGAGTAATGCGTGATATGATGGCCGGAGACAGACCTTACATATTCGTCAAACATTTCTATGCCACTGCATCACTTATCGGTGCAGCCAGTTGTATTATAATATGGAATATTTTTGGACAAGCCATAGCAATGTTAGTTGGCACTATAGTTGTAGTCGTTTTGAGATTTATGGCTGCAAAATTCAGATGGAGTTTGCCTAAAGCAAGAACATAGTATTTACGGGAGTTTCAGTTTAATGGAACTCCTTTTTTATTTAAGGAAAAAGATACCTCTTGAAAAACGAACAGATGTTCGCTATAATGGAATCGGGGCAGAAAGGCAGATTTATGTAAATGAAAGAAAAGGAAAGAACGTATCTTTGCATTGATCTAAAATCTTTTTATGCTTCTGTGGAATGCGTGGAGAGGGGATTAGATCCTATGAAGACCAAGTTGGTGGTAGCGGATCCGGAACGAACCGATAAGACCATTTGTCTTGCGGTAACTCCGGCGATGAAAGCGCTTGGCGTCAGCAGCAGATGCAGAGTATTTGAAATACCTAAGAACATAGATTATATTAAGGCAACACCAAGAATGGGACTTTATCTGGAATATTCAGCTAAGATATATGGAATATATTTAAAATATTTTCATGAGGAAGATATTCACGTTTACTCTGTGGATGAAGCTTTCATGGATGCCACTGCATATCGCCGTGTTTATGGCGACGATGTAAAAAAATTGGCAGTACGAATTATGGAAGATGTATATAAGAATACCGGTATCACTGCAACTTGCGGAATAGGAACCAATTTGTATCTAGCCAAAATTGCGCTTGATATAACAGCCAAGCATGTGGATGATCATATAGGAATTCTTGATGAGAAGACCTATAGAGAAAAATTATGGAATCATAGACCACTTACCGATTTCTGGCGGATAGGACGCGGTACTTCCCAAAGGCTTGAAAAATACGGGATTTTTACTATGAGGCAAATTGCCCATGCAGATGAAGACTTGTTGTATCGTGCCTTCGGAATAGATGCGGAACTTCTCATTGATCATGCCTGGGGCAGAGAAACGGCCACAATCAAGGACATTAAGGAGTATGTACCCAAAAGTCGCAGCCTCTCAAGCGGGCAGGTTTTATCTTGTGATTATACTTACGAAAAGGCGCGTCTTATCGTACATGAGATGACAGAATTATTATGTCTTGAAATGATAGATAAAAGACTTGTCACCGATTCAATTTCTCTATACGCCGGATATTCAAATCGTCTGGAAATTGCGCCGGCAAGAGGCAGCCTTACATTACCCTTTTATACTGCCTCTGACAGAATAATCCAAGAAGCTATGGATTCCCTTTATCAAAAAATTATATCGCAAGATTATTTGATAAAACGAGTCACCATTTCTTTTAATCGTTTACTCGACGAAAACCAAGAGCAGTGTGACCTTTTTAATGACATGGATGAAATATTGGAAGAAAAGGCTATGTTACGCACAGTAATAAATATTAAAAAAAGGTTTGGACGCAATGCTATTTTTCGCGGGATGAATCTGGAAGAAGGGGCAACCACTATAGAGCGTAACAACCAGATTGGAGGTCATAGAGCATGAGCAAAGTACGCAATAAGATGAGCCAAATGGACAGAGCTAAGCAATTTGCACCTTTTGCTGCTTTGAAGGGGCAAGATGATGCCTTAAATCAATACAGGCAGGATAAAGAAAGCCGAATTGAATTAGCAGAGGATGAAGCGATTATACTGAATAATATATTGATTGATATAAAAAAAGGCGATAATATTATAGTCACATATTATGCCGGAAGCTGTTATACAATACTTGCAGGTATTGTTGAAAAAGTATATGAGCATGAACGGTATTTTCAAATAGGCAATCAGATAATTAAATTTGAGGATATTTACAGAATCGAAAAAAGAGGGGTATAATATATTTGATAGAAATCTTTGTAGTGCAAAGTCTATTGCGTCTGAAAAACATTGTGCTATAATTTATAGTGGTATAGGTTTGATTTGGATTACAGAAATTGGAGGTATAACGTGGAGGATAAGGAAAGGAAACTCGTGAGAAAAAAGAAAAACGAGATTGATATGGTCAATGGTCCCATATTTAAAAAGATGCTTCTGTTCACTTTTCCTATAATGCTTTCAAGCATATTGCAAATACTTTTCAACGCAGCCGATGTAATTATAGTAGGAAGATGGGCAGGGGATACTTCCCTTGCGGCAGTAGGGGCTACTACTTCACTCATAAATCTACTCACGAATATGTTTATCGGGCTCTCAATAGGGGCTAATGTTTTAGTTGCAAAATTTTTTGGTGCAAGAAAATATGATCAATTAAATGATGCGGTTCATACTTCCATAACGCTTAGTTTAATTAGCGGAGCTATTTTGGCCGTAATAGGTATAGTGCTGGCGGCACCATTACTTACACTGATGCAGACACCATCAACAGTTTTGGGTTTAGCTGTTGTTTATTTGAGAATATACTTCCTTGGAATGCCGGCAATGATGCTATATAACTTTGGCAGTGCGATTTTGCGTGCCAAGGGTGATACTAAGCGACCATTGTATTTTCTGACGGTAGCTGGTGTTATCAATGTTGTACTTAATATGTTTTTTGTAATTAAGCTGGATATGAATGTGGCCGGGGTTGCTGCAGCTACTGCTATCTCCCAGTATTTGTCTGCGGGTGCCATTCTATTCTGTCTTATGAGAGAAGAGGAAGAAAGCGGTCTCAAATTACACTTAAATAAACTGACAATTCATAGGAATCAGTTCAAGACTATAATGCAGGTTGGTTTACCGGCCGGTTTACAAGGTACGCTGTTTTCCGTATCTAATGTAATAATTCAGGCATCAATAAACTCTTTCGGAGATGTAGTTGTTGCAGGTAATGCAGCAGCCGGTAATATTGAAAACTTCGTGTATTTTGCAATGAATGCGTTCTATCAGGCGGCAATCTCTTTTACAAGCCAGAATGTAGGTGCGCATAAATATGAAAGAGTCAATGCAATATGTATTCGCTCTGTCGCATGTGCTACTGTAACCGGATTAGTGCTTGGAGTACTTGCTTTTACATTTGGAGAAACTTTGCTTGGTATATATACTACAAGCGATGCGGTAATTGATGCAGGTATGAGAAGACTTGCTATAGTATGTACTACTTATGCAATTTGCGGTATAATGGACACCATGGTTGGCGTACTGAGAGGTCTTGGATATTCTGTGATGCCTATGATTGTGTCTTTAGTCGGTGCATGTGCCCTCAGATTAGTTTGGATAGCTACTTTCTTCCAGTTAGAAGCTTTCCATACTCCTACAGGAGTGTATATGTCTTATCCTGTCACTTGGGCAATAACCGCTGCAACCCATATTGTATGCTATATTATAGTATATCGTAAAATAATGGAAAAACAGCGCAGAATGGCGGCAGGTGAAGTATATCAGGATATTGTAGGACCATCTGTTAAGATGCCTAAATTTATAAACAGAATTTTACGCAAGCTGCGTAGAAGATAAATCAAATTAATATTTGAGGAATTCGAGTTTTATGGTCTAAGGTCCCGGCAGGAGAGGCTATGACCAGAAACCGATGGGTGTTTTTTGAAAAGAAAATGCCTTCCGAATTTGAAAAGATTTCCTTCAAATTATGAGTATTTCTGCTTATTTTTTGATGGCTCTCGTTCGGGAGCTTTTCTCTTTTGCACCTGGTTCCCCAAGAACTAAGGAGGAAAAAGATGAAAAAAGTTTTAAGTGTACTGCTGGTTTTAGTTATGATATTGAGCCTGGTAGCTTGTGGCCCGAGCGACAAAGGAACTGTTATGATGGCTACAACAACAAGTACAGATGACACAGGCCTTTTGGACTACCTGGCACCACTCTTCAAAGAAGATACGGGTTGGACTCTTGAGTGGACAGCCGTAGGAACCGGTGCCGCACTCAAAATGGGTGAAGACGGTGAGGTGGATGTGGTTTTAGTTCACGCTAAAGCAAGTGAAGAAGAATTTGTCAACAACGGATACGGAGTCGAAAGATTTGAAGTAATGTATAACGACTTTGTGGTTGTAGGCCCTGAAGCTGAAGGTACATACGGAGATAATATTGAAAAGTGTTTCAAAGCTATCCAGAATGGCAAATTGAAGTTTGTATCAAGAGGTGATGATTCAGGTACAGACAAGAAGGAAAGGGGCATTTGGACTGCCCTCGGCATCGACACATCCAAAAACCCTAACTATATTGAATCCGGTCAGGGAATGGGTGCAACAATCAGTATGGCTGATGAAAAACAGGCATATTGTTTAACTGACAGAGGCACATGGCTCAAGTATAAGAACGATGCAGATTTAGAAATTGAATTAAATATTGTGTGTGAAGGCGCATCTAATCTGCTCAACCAATACGGTGTAATCGCAGTAAATCCTGACAAATACGGGGACACTAATATTGAAGGTGCTAACGCATTTATTGATTGGATTTGTTCAGATAAGGTTCAAAAACTCATTGCCGAATACGGCAAGGATACGTATGGACAGGCTCTGTTCACACCAAATGCAAAATAAAATTTAAGGCTCCCAATCGGGAGCCTTTTTGTGTTTCAAAAAAGGTCGAAATCAATAAAAAACTGCTAATCTACATTTAAAAACCTTTATTCGACAAATTTTAAAAAAGTATTTTTCTTTTGATTCAGCAGGGTATATAATGACAAAAAATTACAAAAGAAAGGATATTTTGATGAAAGAGGTAAAAAGAAATTACAAAGACGGAATATTCCGCATGTTGTTTGACAATGAGGACAAAATCAGAGAACTGTATAATGCCATTTCGGGCAGCAATTATTCAAAAGATGTAGAAGTAGAAATTGTAACGCTTAAAGACGTAATAGTAGGGGATTTAAAAAACGACTTAGCATTTATCATAGACGGAAAACTTATAGTACTTATAGAGCATCAGGCAACATTGAATCCAAATATGCCGCTGAGAATGCTTTGCTATTTGGCAAAGGAATATGAGAAGAAATATTTTAAAAGAAGCGGAAGTATTTATAGTAACAGACAGCTGAAGATACCAACACCTGAACTCTATGTATTCTATAACGGAGATGAAAGACTTAACAAGACAAAACTAAAACTTTCTGATGCATATTTGAAAAAATGTGATAAACTATCGGTAGAAGTAGTAGTGGAAGTAATAGATGTCAACTATGAGAAGGGTGAAGAACTAGTAAAGCGCTCAGAGACACTTGCAGGATATAGCTATTTAGTTCATTTGATTCGTGAAAAGAAAAATGCAGGGATAGATGAAGATAGAATAGCAGAAGACGTGATTAAAGAGTGCATGAGCCAAGGCATATTAGTTGACTTCTTACATAGATATGGTGGTGAGATAGTGAGCTTTTTATGTGATGAACTGACAAGAGAAGAATGTTTAGCTATCAGAGCGCAGGAAGGTTATGAGCTGGGTCTTGAACGAGGCATAGAACAAGGATTGGAACAAGGCATACAACAAGGTTTAGA
>JAFSHN010000037.1 GCA_017440275.1 Bacillota bacterium
AACATGTCCAATACTCCTGAAATCGAAGGCGGTATCGGAACAATGGCTATGATTCTGAACACAATTCCTCACGTAATCAATGCTAGACCTGGTCTGAAGACTATGATCGATATCCCAGTTCCAAGAGCAATCATGGGCGACATGAGAGACATGATCGACGAAGAATGCAAATTAGTAAAATAATTTAACTTTCAGATAATCAATTAGGAGATGACTAAAATGGTTAAAAAAGGCGAATGGGTACGCATTCACTCTGTTGTTCTCAAAGCCGACGAAAGAACTGCAAAGTTACCTGATGACACTCAGAAGTGCGATCTTCAGATGTGGACAAAGGGTTTCCTGCAGGAAGATGCTGAAATCGGCGATGTTGTAACAGTAAAGACTGCGTCAAATCGTTTAGAAAAGGGTACTTTAATCGAAGTAAATCCTTACTACACACACAGCTATGGCACATTTGTCCCTGAAATCGTTCAGATTGACAGACAGCTGAGAGAAGTTCTGTTTGGAGGTGACGAATAATGGCATTAGCAAAAGACTATAAATCCGTAATGGGAAGATCCAACGACATCATGAAGGAAGCTTTAGGTCTGGACTACAATGATTTTGAATCCGGCTCCGTTGCTTTCGACTATGAAGCACTGATGAAGGCTACAGGTTACACTTTAGACGAAGTAGCTAAGATTCAGGCAAGAACAGCAGTTGGTAACACTCCGCTCATCGAGCTGAGAAACCTTTCCGCATTAGCAAGAAAATATGCAAAGCCAGGCTACGGTGCAAGAATCTTCGCAAAAGACGAAGCTGCTAACGCATCCGGAAGCTTCAAGGCAAGAAGAGCAGCTTGCGCAGTAGCTCACGCAAAGAAGATGGGTTATAAGGGCGTAATCGCTGCAACATCCGGCAACTACGGTGCAGCAGTTGCTTCTCAGGCAGCTATGCAGGGTCTTGAATGTATCATCGTTCAGGAATGCTACGACTCCCGCGGAGTTGGACAGCCTGAAATCGTTGAAAAGGCAAGAAAGTGCGAAGCTTACGGTGCAGAAGTAATTCAGCTGACAGTAGGACCTGAATTATTCTACACATTCCTTTCCGTACTGGAAGATACAGGATACTTCAATGCTTCCCTGTACTCACCATTCGGCATTGCAGGTGTTGAAACATTAGGTTACGAAATCGCAATGCAGTGCCGCGAATTAGTTGGCAAAGACCCTGATATGGTAGTTTGCACAAACGCAGGCGGCGGTATGATTACAGGTACAGCAAGAGGTCTGCAGAAGGCAGGTTGCGTGAACACTACAATGGTAGCTGCTTCCATCGACCTGACAGGGCTGCATATGGCTTCCGACGGTCAGTTCAACAAGAAGTCCTGCACAACAGGTCACACAGGTTTCGGTGTTCCTTATGCAACTGACCCTGACCACTCCGACGTTCCTCGTTCCGCAGCAAGACCTCTGCGTTACATGGACCGTTATGTAACTGTTAAGCAGGGTGAAGTAATGTACATGACAGAAGCACTGGCTAACCTGGAAGGTATCGAAAGAGGTCCTGCAGGTAACACAGCTCTGGCAGCAGCATTCTCACTGGCTCAGGAATTACCTGAAGACGCAGTAATCGTAATCAGTGAAACTGAATACACAGGTGCCGGCAAGCACATCCAGCCTCAGCTGGCTTTCGCAAGAGAAAACGGCATCGAAATCAAGTTCGGCGATCCTGTTGCTGAAGACAACCCTGGTGTAAACATCGTTCTTCCTAAGGATCCAAGCTACATCAAGGCTCAGGACGCAGACATCAATCGTTTCAGAAAGTCTTTAATCAAGAAGGCCATCACTAAGGCTGGCGTATCCGAATTAACAGACGCTGACTACGAATTCTTAGCAGTTGAAACTAAGACTGACGTTGACTTCGTTAAGAAGGCAATCGACGAATTAGGCTTATTAAAATAAAATTTATAGGAGATTTAAAGGATGAAAAGAGCAGATGATTTTGAAGTAAGAAGACAGCATATCGCTAATCTTACTGACGAAGAACTTTATGCAAGATTCTGGGAATTAACTGATATGGTTGTTGACCCACTTCTTGAACTCGGCAGAAAAAACACTACTCCATCAGTTGAAAGATCAGTATTATTAAGAATGGGCGTATCCTCCCTGGATTGCATGCCTATCGTTAACCACTGCATGGACCACGGCTTAATGGGTAAAGGCGCTGGCCACTGTGTTTATAAGTTATCACAGTTAGAAAACATCTCAATCAGAGAAGCAAGCATCAAATTAGCTGCCGGCGAAGGTTGGGACAAAGTTGTTGAATCTTTCAAGGGAGGTAAGTAATAATGGCAGAATTAAAGAGAAATGAAAAGCTTGACATTGTCAATATTCTTAAAGACCTTGACAAGTATGAACCAAGAAGAAGAGGTTGGACTTGGAGAAAGAAAGCTGAAAACCAGAACATGGGACCTTTCGAATTCAGAGAAATTTCCGAACCTTTAAAGCAGAGCGTTCCATTACCTCCAGCTAAATTCATGGAAAACATCGACCCACAGCCTATGCAGACAATCACTACTGAAATCGCTTCCGGAAGATTCGAAGACGATATCAGAAGAATGAGAATGGGTGCTTGGCACGGTGCTGACCATCTGATGGTAATCAGACATATGGGTCAGTCCCACATCGACGGTCTGATGGAAGGTACTCCACAGGGTATCGGTGGTGTTCCTATCACAAGAAAGCAGATCAGAGCTCAGAGAAAAGCTATCGATATGATCGAAGACGAAGTTGGTCGTCCAATCAACTACCACTCCTACGTATCCGGCGTTGCTGGTCCTGACGTAGCAGTATTATTCGCAGAAGAAGGCGTAAACGGCGCTCACCAGGACCCTCAGTACAACGTACTGTACAGAGACGTTAACTGCGTAAGATCCTTCGTAGACGCTTGCGAATCCAAGAAGGTTATGGCATGGGCAGACATGCTGCAGATCGACGGTGCTCACAATGCTAACGCAACAGCAAGAGAAGCTTGGAAAGTAATGCCTGAACTGATCGTTCAGCACGCTATCAACTCCAGATTCTCCGA
The DNA here is from genome assembly GCA_017440275.1 of Bacillota bacterium. Lineage (GTDB taxonomy): Bacteria > Bacillota > Clostridia > Peptostreptococcales > Anaerovoracaceae > Fimisoma. The sequence goes on from JAFSHN010000037.1 coordinate 3,067, forward strand.
AAAAGTTGGTATTAAGCCTGAAAACATTTCCCTGTCCACAGTTCCTCCAACAGCTACTCCTGCTCCATGCGTTTACATGGACTTACCATATGCAGTAGCTTTAAGAGAAATCTGCAACAGATACAAGATGAGAGCTCAGATGAACACTAAGTACATCCAGTCCTCAGCTAGAGAAGCAACAGTTACTCACGTAATGAACATGCTGATCTCCAAGTTAACAAGTGCAGACATTCAGTCCACAATCACTCCGGACGAAGGAAGAAACGTTCCTTGGCACATCTACAACATGGAAGCTTGCGACACTGCTAAGCAGACATTAATCGGTTTAGATGGTTTAATGGATATGATTGAACTGAAGAAGGACGGTCCATTAAGAGAAAACGCAAGAGACCTGAAGGAAAGAGCTCTGCTGTTCATGGAAGAAATCGTTGAAAACGGCGGATACTTCCAGGCAGTTCAGGATGGATTCTTCGTTGACTCCGCAAAATATCCTGAAAGAAACGGCGACGGTATTGCAAGAAAGATTGAAGGCGGCGTAGGCTACGGCTTCATCTTCGAAAGAGATGAAGACTACATGGCTCCAGTAACTGCTCACTACGGATACAACAACGTAGAACAGTACGGCGGAAACCCTGAAGATCCGGCTGCATTAATCGGTGGATGTACTTTCGAAGACAGAAGCAAGATCGTTTACATCGACGAATTAGACGATGACAACGTAAATACAAGACTTGAAAAGGTTGCTAAGTACAGAACTGGCGAAGTAGTAACTCCAGAAGTAGAATGGTGCGGTGACAGAGTAGTAATGCTCACAATGATGCTCCCAGTTGAAAAGAGAGTTGCAGAAGCTGCTGCTGTAGAACTCGGCAAGAAGCTCGGTCTGGTTGATCCAGAAGTTATCTCTGCAGAAATCATGCAGGAAGCTGAAGGTACAAGAATCGAACTGAAGGGTAGAGTTGACTTCGATATCGACTTAACTACTCTGGAAGTACCACCTGAACCACACTACCTGACTGACAAAGAACTCTATGAAGAATTCGAAGGTCACGAACACATGAAGGTTGTTTGTGGTACAGTTGGCGAAGACGAACACTCCGTAGGTATGAGAGAAATCATCAACATCAAGCACGGCGGTATCGAAAAGTGGGGTATCGAATGCGTATACCTGGGAACTTCCGTACCGGTTGAAAAGATGGTTGACGCTTGTATCGAAGAAAACGCAGAAGCAATCCTTGCTTCCACAATCATTTCTCACGACAATGTTCACTACAAGAACATGAAGAGAATCCACGACTTAGCAGTAGAAAAGGGTATCAGAGACAAGATTATCATCTGTGCAGGTGGTACTCAGGTTATCCCTGAAGAAGCTGTTAAGACAGGTATCGACATGGGCTTCGGCAGAAACTCCCACGGTATCGACGTTGCTACATTCTTAGCTGAAGAAAGACAGAGAAGAAGAGGCGAAAAGTAAAAAACTTTTAAGCATAATAGCTTGACTTGAGGGGCTGGGCCTTGGCCCGGCCCCTTGTTTAATGATTGGTAGCGGCTCTTTGAGCCTAATGTTGACTATTTTAGAACAAATTAAAAAAGAGACAACATTTTTGTCGTAAAAAAAGCTTAGGCTACGAGAATTAGAACCATTTTCACCCCGATGTTGTCTTTATTTTGTAAAACTCAAAAAGAGACAACATAATTAGCGAAAAATGTTGACTAAATTGTAAAAAGTGCAATATAAAGTCAACGTAGGAGGGTGAACATGGTGCAAACAAGAGAATATTTCGAAAAAATGTTGACTGAAATGGAAGAATTATTAGAAAAAGTCAACATACAGTTAAAAGATTGTCCGGCGGGAAGTCTTGTTCAGTATAACAGAAACAACGCGCCAACTTATTTTCATGTTTTTAAAGAAAACGGACAAAGAAAGCGCAAAGGAATTACAAAAGACCGCAACCTTATTGAGAAACTTGTAAGAAAAGTGTACCTTATCGAAGCGGCTTCAATTTTGGAGGCGGATATTCACGCAATCAGGAATTTTCTTAAAACATATAAGGAACCTACTTTCAACAATGTGATTAGCTGTGTTCCGGAAAGATTTAGGGAGATAGGGGAATCTTTGCTGAAACCGCAGCCTTCCGGATGGGCAACTGAAGCCTATAAACAATCTGACTACAAACCTGAAATGCGACGTTTCACAACTTCGAGATTTTTAAAAGTCAGAAGTAAATCGGAACTGTTGATCGCAGAAAAACTCTACGAACATGAAATAGACTTTAGATATGAGCAAGTGATTGCTTTTGAATATAAGGAGTTTGCACCGGATTTTACGATTCGAAGGAAATCCGACGGCAAAACCTTTTACTGGGAACATTGTGGGAGAACCTCCGACGAAATCTATAATAAGCACAATCGTTGGAAACTGGCCCAATATGAAAAGATGGGAATAGTTCCCTGGGACAATTTGATTATTACATATGACACCGAGGACGGACTCTTGAATATGGCACTCATTGAGAGTGAGATTATAAATAAATTGAAAGGGTGAGTCAAATGATAGAAACTAAACGTATGCATTTATTGGAAGCAACGGAAGATCAAATCGAAGAGATTATTGAACTCGAAGCACACCCTGAAAATCGTGACTACCTTTGGGTGGGCACCTACGAAGAACATAAAGATGAGATTGCAGATCCCAATCATCTTTTGCTTATTTTCAAAGCGAAAGAAACCGCACAAACTGTGGGATACGCCCTCATTAGGCTTAATCTTAAGTCGGAAATTTTTGAACTGAGAAGAATTGCAATTTCAGAAAAACGAAAAGGCTATGGCAGAGAGGCGATGGAAGCGCTTTTCAAAGAAGCCTTTGAAAAATTAGGAATTAACAGATTTTGGCTGGATGTTTATCCGGACAACATCTTTGGTATAAATTTATATGAAAGCCTCGGCATGCACAGGGACGGCGTGTTGAGACAAAATTACAAAGCAGAAAGAGGTTATCTTGATCAGATAATTTACTCAATGCTAAAGAGTGAATATTTCGAAAGGAAGCAAAATGGATAGAGAACAATGGGAAAAATACGTCAAAGATAAGGTTGAAGGGTATACAAACCGCGGTGATGGAGTCTTTGACGATGTTATGGGTGCATATTACGCTGACTGTGATTATGATGAACAGAGCGTTTCAATAGAACTGCCTACACACAAGTGGCAGATAAATGAAAGAGGAGGCATTCACGGCGGTGCCATTGCGGGGATGTTTGATACGGCCCTCGGCATTGTAGGTAATCTGGTGGCCGGCGAAAACGAAGCGGCAACTGCAGATATGAATATTTCCTTTATAAGACCCGTAGAATATGGGCAACACACAGTAATTAAAACTTACATAGTGAAAAAAGGTCGCAGCCTCATCAGACTAAGGGGCGAAATGTACTGCAAGGAGACCGGCAAACTGGTTGCCACTGCAGTAGGAACCTGGATTCCACTATAGAAAGGAAGATAATATGAAAGTAGATGTTTTAGTAGCAGAAATCGGTTCAACCACAACCGTTGTTAATGCATTTAAAGATTTGGACAGCGAAAATCCGGTTTTCTGGGCACAGGGGCAGGCTCCTACATCCGTTCTTGACGGCGACGTAAGAATTGGACTTCAGGGAGCAATCGACGATCTCTGCAAAAAGATGAATATTGAAAAACTGGAATATGACGAAATGCTGGCAACTTCTTCAGCAGCCGGCGGACTTAAAATGACGGTTCACGGTCTGGTTTATGACATGACAGCAAAAGCTGCAAAGGAAGCAGCCCTTGGTGCAGGAGGAATAATTCACGATATTACAGTTGGTCGTCTCAGAAGAACTGACCTTGCACGCATCAAAGAGATTAATCCAAATCTTATTCTCATTGCAGGCGGCGTAGACTTCGGAGAAAGAGACACTGCTATTTACAATGCGGAAATGATCAGAACACTGGGACTTAAGACTCCTGTCGTTTATGCAGGCAATATCGAAAATCAGGAGGAAATGAAACTGATTTTCGACGAAGAAAGCGGACAGTATCTGTATCTTGTAGATAACGTTTATCCTAAAATAGACACTCTCAACGTGGAACCTTGCCGTAAGGTAATTCAGGATGCCTTCGAAGACCACATCACTCATGCACCGGGAATGGAACACGTCAGAGATATGGTAAACGGTCCAATCATTCCAACGCCGGGTGCAGTAATGGAATGCACAAAGCTTTTGTATGACTGCCTCGGAGACGTTATGGTTATTGACGTAGGCGGAGCTACAACTGATATTCACGCGGTGGCAGAAGATTCTGATGCGGTTGCAAGAGTTCTGACAGCACCTGAACCAAAAGCAAAGAGAACAGTAGAAGGTGACCTGGGCGTTTATGTTAACAGAATGAAGGTTATCGAATCCATCGGCGAAGAAAAACTGAGAAAAGAGTGTGATGAAAAGCTGGGTATCGACCTGGACAAGACTCTTGAAACTTACGTGGCAATTCCAAAGACTGAGGACGAATTCAAACTGGTAGAAAGACTCACTGAAGAGGCAGTGCTTCGTTCTGTGGAAAGACACGCAGGTCAAATCAGATATGTTTACGGACCATCAGGCCGTCAGACAGTGGCAGAAGGTAAGGACCTGACTCAGGTAAAATACATTGTCGGCACAGGCGGTGCACTCACAAGACTTCCACATCGTGTAGAAATAATGAAGAAAATTCCTAAGGACAACCAGACAGGAATGAAGCTTTATCCGGGCGATGCAGTTAAGATTTTGGTAGACAACGACTATATCATGGCTTCTCTGGGGGTTCTTTCCAAGACTCATAGACAGGGAGCAATCAAGTTGCTGTCCAAGAGCCTGTGTGTAGATCTTAAAGAAACAGAACATACTGTAGGAAAAGCAGCGTTTATTGAAGAATTACAGAGAATGAATGCTGCAAAACAGGCGAAGGAAGAAGAACGCCTGAAGCACATCGAAGAAATGGAAAAGATGGGCTATGATATGAGCGAATACAAGAATCCGGAAAAAATCGGCGGTGCAACAGCGGAAGAAGTGGCTGAAGCAAAGAAAGAAGCTTTGATGGGCGACAGAACAGTCAAGAAAGCGGCTGATTTTATCGAAAGCTCAGATAAGAATCCGGACGAATATAATAATCACGTTATGAGAGGATGCGGCGAAGTAGACGGAAGACCTAACTGCAATCGTGACTGCAAACACTGCATGCGCAAGCACTGTCCATATCGCCAGGAGTAAGAGGAGGAAAATATGTACCCTAGATTAGTTGTAGATTTAAAAAAGTTAGAAAGCAACCTTGATGCGGTTGCAAAGATTACAAAGGAAGAAGGAAAGTGCTCCCTGATGATCGTAACAAAGGGTCTTTGTGCAGATGCAGAAATGGCAAAGATGGTTGCGGGACACAAGGCAGTTGACTTTATGGCAGACTCCAGAGTAATGAATATTAAGACATACGCTGATGAAGCAAGAAAGAACGGCAAGAAGACAGTTCTTCTGAGAATCCCAATGCATGATGAAGTGGCAGATGTGGCAAAATATGTAGATTTGAGCTTCAACTCCGAACTTTCCACAATCAGACTTCTTAATGAAGAAGCAAAGAAACTGGGTCTGGTTCACAACATCCTGCTGATGATTGACCTTGGTGACCTGAGAGAAGGTATTTTCTATCAGAACGAAGATCTGATTTTCGAAACAGTTGAAGAAATTCTTTCCCTCGAAAACATCAACCTTTACGGAATCGGCGTAAACCTGACTTGTTACGGCGCAATCATTCCTAAGAATGACAACCTTTCCAATCTGACTGCTCTGGCAGCTAAGATTGAAGAAAAGTTTAATATCAAGCTGGAAATGGTATCCGGAGGAAACTCCAGCTCCATTTATTTAGTGGGCAAGGGAGAACTTCCTGCAGGCATTAACAACCTGAGACTGGGCGAATCCTTCCTCCTTGGAAACGATACAGCTTACGGTGAAAAGTTACCTGGAACTGTAGGCGATGCACTGGTGCTGGAAGCACAGATTGTTGAACTGAAAGAAAAACCATCTCTGCCTATCGGTGAAGTAGGCGTTGACGCTTTCGGCCAGAAGCCTTACTACGAAGATAGAGGAATCATCAAGAGAGCAATCATTGCAGTTGGTAAGCAGGACACTGATATCGACAGTATGGAACCAATTGATGAAAAAATCGACATTTTAGGCGGAAGTTCCGACCACATCATCCTGGACGTTACAAAGTCCGACAAGGAATACAAGGTGGGCGACGTTGTAGCATTCACGCTGGGTTACGGTGGAATGTTAAAGACTGCCACATCCGCTTATGTTGAAAAGGCTTACGTTAAATAGAAAAAGAAAGTGTTTTAAAAGATGAAAGACTACTTAACTCAGTATAAAGAAAAACTGACTTCTGCAGAAGAAATCGCTTCTCGTATCCAGTCGGGGCAGTATATAGCAACAGATAATATGTTGGCAGCACCTATCGCAATTCTTAACGCGATAGGTTCTCGTGCCGAAAAGAACCTGGTAAAAGGATTGTCCGTATATACTACACTAGACGTGTACGATTATCCTTGCTTTAAACCTGAAATTGCAGAAAACTTCCGCGGAATTTCCTGGTTTTGTGGTGCGAGTGCAAGAAAAGGTATAAACAGCGGACTGGGAGATGTTCTTCCGGGCTATTACAGAGATTTCCCAAGGATTGTGAGAGATTCGAGACCTATGGATGTATTCTGTGCGGCAGTAGGACCTATGGATAAGCACGGCTATTTTACAATGGGAACTGTAGGCTCCCAGTCTGAAGCATGTATAGAAAAAGCAAAATATATCTATCTTGAAATTAATGAAAATATGCCGAGAGTGTCAAGTGCACCGCTGATTCATATTTCACAGGTTGACGGTGTCTGCGAAAATACAATTCCTCTCAAGGGACTTCCACAGGTAGAACTTGATGAAAAGAGCAAGCTGATTGGACAACTGATTGCTGAAGAAATCCCAAATGGGGCGACTCTCCAGCTAGGGATAGGTGCAATTCCTGATGCAGTAGGAACCGCATTGATGAGCAAAAGAAATTTGGGAATACATACAGAAATGTTTACTGACAGTATGGTGGGCCTCCTGGAATGCGGAGCAGTGGATAATACCATGAAACCAATTCACAGAGGAAGAACCGTTTGTACATTTGCTTACGGATCCCAAAGACTTTATGACTACATAGACGACAATCCATCAGTACTGATGTTACCTGTTGACTATGTAAATGACGTACAGAGAATCGCAAGTCATCCAAACTTTATGTCCATCAACTCCGCACTTGAAGTTGATTTCTTCGGACAGACTGCTGCAGAATCTGTTGGAACCTTCCAGATTAGCGGTACAGGCGGACAGGTTGACTATGTGAGAGGAGCTGTTGAGTCAAAAGGAGGCAAGAGTTTTATCGCTTTCCACTCTACTGCTAAAGACGATACTATCAGCAGAATCGTACCGATGCTTACTCAAGGAGCTATCGTAACAACCAGCAAGAACGACATTGACAACATAGTTACTGAATACGGCATTGCCAGACTTAGAGGGAGAACTCTCAGCGAAAGAACAAAGGCTCTTATCGCCATTGCTCATCCAAAATTCCGTGAAGAGCTGACCTTTGCAGCTAAAAAGCAGAATATATTAATCTAAAATTAAGAGTGGCTCTAACGGGCCGCTCTTTATGCAATTATAAGGAGACTAGTTATGAAAGAGGGCAAATTTTGCATCCTTGCATGTGACGACGAAAAAGAAATCCGAGATATTTTAAGTCTTCTTTTGACAGGTGAGGGCTACTATGTTATTACTGCGGAAAATGGTATTGAGGCTTGTCGGCAAGCATCTGAAGAAGTTGACCTATACATCCTCGATGTAAATATGCCGGAAATGACAGGCTTTATGGCCGGAGCAGAAATTCGAAAAAAATATGATGCACCGATGTTTTTCCTGACGGCCTATTCCGGTGAATCTGATAAAGTTATGGGATTTTCTATAGGCGCTGATGATTATATTGTAAAACCATTTTCGAATATGGAACTGTTAATGCGCGTCAAAGCAGCACTCAGAAGAAGCTCTAAAACTTCAAAAGCAGCAGAACCCACAAAAAACCAACTTACATTAGGTGATGTAATCATAGATTTTGATAGTCAAAGTGTAGAAAAGAACGGAGAAGTAATTTCGTTGACATATACGGAATTTAAGATTTTGGAACTTTTGGCAACTCATCCAAAGAAAATCTACTCCCTGGATAATATTTATCAGAGTATTTGGAATGAGGAGGCGGTTGGTGATGAGACTATAATGGTTCACATTAAGAATCTGAGAAAAAAGCTGGGTGATAATTCCCGAAATCCGAAGTACATCAAGACTGCTTGGGGAAGGGGCTATTATGTGGAATAAACATCCTGTGAAAAAAGAAAAGTTATCAAAGCAAATTTTGCGAATCATCTTTGCAGATGTGCTTATCGCTGTCATTGCATTCTTTTTGTTTTTGCACATAGCCAACGAAATTGTGGATGCCTACGTAGTTACCAACGATATGTATTTCACAGAGGGACAGGCCTATTCTCTGTACCTCTGGGTTATGAGCCTGTGTTTCCTTGGGTCTGTAATTTTGTTCTCGATTCTGTTTCTGACGATGACAGGGCAGAAACTTTCTTACTTGAAGGATATAATCAAGGGCATTGAGGCCCTGAGTCAGGAAAGATTCAATCATAAAATTCCTATTAAGGAGAATAATGAACTCACCGAACTGGCAGAAACTTTGAATCGCTTTGCTGAAAGCGAAAGAGATCTTAAAGAAAAGGAAGAAGCGCTGAAAAAGGAAAAAGAAACATTAGTAAGAAGTCTTTCTCACGACATCAGGACTCCTCTCACTGCTATCAAATCCTACTCCGAATATATGTCCGCAAAAGATGACTTGACGGTTGAAGAGGCTAAGGAATTTGCCCTTTTGATTCAAGATAAAGCAACTCAGATAAAAGAACTGACAGATATTCTTTTAAACAAGGATTTGAAAAGTGTGGAATTTGTTGAAGACGGCAGACTTCTGATGGCTCAATTGACTGAGGAATGGGTTGAAATGTTGGAAGATAAATTTGAATGTCAAACCGATATGACTGAATGCCCTTCTTTCTTCGGGGAAATCCCTGTACAGGAACTAAGACGAATATTTAATAATCTTGCGTCCAATATAGAGAAATACGCAGATTCTTCCGTTGCTATTAAGTTGAAAATTCTTAAAGATGCAGGTCGCCTGGTAATAGAACAAGAAAATGTAAAGACCAAAACAATCGGTCCTGTGGAAAGTCACAAACTAGGGATTGATAATATAAGAAGAATTGCCGAAAGTTACGGCGGCAGTGTAGTTATAACAGAAGACGAAAGAACTTTCAAAATCATCATAAATTTATTCTCTGTCTAAAGAATCTTTAGAATTCTTTAGAATTTGCTATGAATTTTCTTCAGAACCTCTTGGTATGATTAGACCATCAAAAGGAAATAAAAAAATTCTAAGTAAAGAAAGAGAGGATATATAAAATGAACGATGCTTTAGGAATGTTAGTAATAATCTTTTTAGGATTATCAATTGTGGGACTTGCAGGAGTGATTCTGCAGTTCGTATTAAAAGATGAAAAGAAACAGAAGCTTTGCTTCTACATCTCAGCAATAACGGCCATGGTATTTTCATGGAACGCAGCGATGATGACACCGGGGTATATGGAAGGCCACATCGCAATCATCCAGAGTTTCGCGGTTTTAGCGGCAGTCGCAATGATGTTGACGGCTTTAGGCAAGAACAAGAAACTCTTCACCGCCGCAAAGATATTAGTAACAATTGCAGTAGCAGCAGGTATGATATTAATGCTTGTATAGTAATAAGGACCACAGAAATCTGTGGTCCTTATTTTGTGTATTACATTGATTCGATTTCTTCAACAGACAACTTTGTTATTTTTGAAATAAGGGCAATTTCAATGCCTTCATTTTTCATAGCCCTAGCCGTCTCAAAAGTTTTGTTTTGGATTTCATTTTGCCAAAAACTGTTTCTTTCGTTAGCGACTTCTTCAGTAACTCTTTCCGTGACTTGCTCAGTAACTCTCTGGGTCACTTCTTCAGTTCTTCGTAACCTTGTCCTTGGCGCAAGATGTAACCATCCATATTAGATTGATACTTTCTGCTGCGTTTGCCTATGACTTTTCTTTCATTACTTCGTGAAAAAGAAAGTCGTCGCACAGGTTCAATTCTTTAATTGTTCTCATAAATACCTCCATTACCTTTTGTAAGTGAAGTATAAACGAGAGGTTGAAACCAATGCAAGAAGAAAAAAACAAAATGTCTAAAATAGGTTTTTTAATGTCGAAAAACAGTGTTTAAATGTTTTTGGCATTTTTTGATTACATCATTTTCTGGCCGTTGATAACCAGCGAGAAGGATACGCTGAGAACCTCAGCAGCCTTTTTGCAGAGCATCATACGGGTCAGAAAAATTTCGAAATATTCCATAAGGTCGCAGACATCAGTGTCAATCTCAAGGTCCAGGCAGATATTTTTTTCAGTAACCAGAACTTCTGATTTTGTAACAGAATAGTTTACTCTGTCGTGAATGTCAAACTGAATCGTGGAACGGTTGCGCACGCGGGAACGGCGAACATCAGTCTTATCGGCAATAATCAGAGCTGCTGCAACCGGGTTTACCGGAAAAGCAGTTGACTCGTCGTGATTACCGATAGCAGTCACGATAGTAGCAATATCGGATGCACGCATATTCATTCTGTCGAGAAGTCTGAAGGCCATCATAGCACCGCTTTGGGCGTGATCGATACGGTTAATTACGTTGCCAATGTCGTGTAGATAGCCGGCAATTTGTGCCAGCTCTACTTCATGCTCAGAGTAGCCGAGAGTTTCGAGGATTTCCTTGGCAACAGAAGCTACTTTAAGAACATGCGGGAAACTGTGCTCAGTAAAACCTAAAGCAGTCAGCGACTCGTCAGCCTTTGAAATATAAGCCTTAATGTCTTCGTTAGATTTGACATCTTCAAATTTGATATATTTGTTTTCTACCATTTGTTGTGTACCTTTTCTGCAAATCCGAGAAGGTCTTTGACTTCGATAACAGTGCCGTCATCAAGGACAACCTTGCCGGAGAATTTACCGAATACCTGATTCTGGTCGGAGAGAATTAACTTCACATCTGTGCAGGAAGCTCTGTTCATTACAGGTTCAAAATCCATTTCAAAACGTCCGTCATCGCTGGTGAAAGTCCAAGGACTCATGTAGTCTTCAGTCTGTCCGCCCTTACCGTCATCCATCATAGGAATATTGAAAGTAACCTGGCTTAGTTTATGCGCTTTGCCGTTATAAAATACCATGTTTTCGCTGGCAGCTGATGTGTCACCGAAACCATAGCCGATGTTCCAGCCGATAGGAACTCCGTCTACCTTGCCGGAAGCGCTTCCCCAGTACCAGGTGTTTTCGTAAGTCCATACACCGCGGCCCCAGTCCAGAACCCCAAAGGATTCGCCTTCACCGAAAATGTATTCTTCGTCACCAAATTTTACGCGGCCGGTTGCAGGCATGCAGTTAATCTTTTGGTTGTAGTAGAAAGCGGTTTTCTTCTGTGGGAAAGGAGTTACGATAACCATGGAATCCTGCTCAGGGTTTTCCAGTCTGAGCTCACCGGAAATAGGTTTTCCTTCAAAGAAGTTATCCATGTGGAAATGGAGAATGCGGTGGTCTCCATTGTGCTTAAAGTCTATGTAATATTTCTTGTTGCCGGCTTGAACGCTGCCGGATTCGCTGGAAGCAGGCAGGCCGATCTTGCCCAGAGTCATAACTCCCATAGGGCTGTTAGTGTGCTGGAAGCCTGTGCGGAAGTCCAGAAGAGAAATGCTGTCAAGGCTCATATATGAGTTATCAGCGATAGTCAGGCAAACTGCATAATCCTTTGTGTTAACGCAGTAATAGTCCCATTCCTTGATTCTTAGAGCACCGCCTTTGATTGCTTTGCGGTCATAGTCTAAAATCAGGCTTTTTGCATAGCCTGTCTCAATGAGATGGCCCTTTTCATCAAGTAAAGGGTGTCTTGTTGTAATTTCGTGCTGTGCCATAATAAAATCCTCCTAGAATCGAAAGAGTTTGTATCAATATTTATACCATTAAGATAACAAATTTAAGAGATTTTGGCAAGGAAATAGGGTATAATGGAACAGGAGGAAAGAAAAATGTTATACATCGGATGTCATCTTACATCATCAAAAGGATATGAAAATATGGCCAAAGAGGCCATTTCAATAAAAGCGAATACGTTGCAGTTTTTTACGAGAAATCCTCGCGGCGGCAAAGCTAAAGCAATAGACCCGGAGGATGCGGCTCGCTACCGCGAGACGGCTGAAGCAAACCATTTCGGTAAGATAGTTGCTCATGCGCCATACACGCTTAATCCTTGCTCTGCAGAAAAGAAAACAAGGGAGTTTGCCTATATGGCAATGAAAGACGACCTTGAAAGAATGGAATATGTCCCGGGAAATTACTATAACTTCCATCCGGGAAGTCATGTGGGACAAGGTATAGAAACAGGCATCGAAATGATTGCTGCAATGCTCAACGAGATTCTCACCCCGGAGCAGACTACTATAGTACTTCTTGAAACTATGGCAGGTAAAGGTAGTGAAGTGGGAGGCCGCTTCGAAGAACTGGCAGCAATTATTGACAAAGTGAGCCTAAAAGATAAAATCGGAGTTTGTCTTGATACGTGTCACGTTCACGATGCAGGTTACGACATAGTCAATGATCTGGATGGTGTTCTTGAAGAATTTGACAGTATTGTCGGTCTTGAAAAACTCAAGGCTATTCACATAAACGACAGCAAGAACCCTTGCGGAGCCCGCAAGGACAGGCATGCGAAGATAGGCGAAGGATATATAGGTAAAGAGGCCTTTGCGCGAATTTTAAAACACCCGAAACTACAGGGACTTCCTTGCGTTCTTGAAACACCACAGGAAACACTTGCCGGATACGGCGAAGAAATAAAAATGTTAAAGGAGATGTGCGAATAAATGAAAAAGAAAATGGATATCTTAACAATAAATCCCGGCTCAACTACAACAAAGATTGCAGTTTTCCGCGATATGGAGCCCCTTTTTACTGAGACCATAACTCATGACCCTGAAAAACTTAAAGAAATGGGGAGCATTTTCGGACAGCTCCACTTCAGAGAATCTTTGATTAAAGATGTTCTGGAGGAAAAAGGATATGATATGAAAAATCTTTCAGGCGTTGTTGCAAGAGGAGGAATGATTATAGGCCTCCACGGAGGCGGCTACAAGGTAACTCCGGCTCTTTGCAAAGCTATGAGAGATCCGAAGAACCCGCCTCATGCTTCAAGCACAGGAGCAGAACTGGCCTATGACATAGCAGAACCTCTCGGAATTCCTTCATTTATATATGATTCAACTATGGGCTGTGAACTAAGTGATGTAGCAAAGGTTTCAGGTCTTGCAGGAATCGAAAGATATGGATGCTGCCATGTGCTTAACGCAAGAGCACAGGCTATGAACTATGCTCATTCAATCGGCAAAGATTACAAAGATCTTAAACTTCTGGTTTGTCATATGGGTGGAGGTATTACTGTCAGCGCACATCAAGGTGGCCAGATTATCGACGTAGCAAGTTACGACGACGGTCCAATGTCACCTGAGAGAACCGGCGGCATTCCTCTGGTTCTTTGGACAAAACTATGCTACAGCGGAGACTACAAAGAAGCAGAAGTGGAAAAACTCATAGCAGGACAGGGCGGACTTGTTTCTTACCTTGGAACAACCGATTGCAGAGAAGTGGAAAAAATGATTGCAGAGGGTAATGAAGAGGCTGCAATTGTTTACGAGGCAATGGCTTATCAGATTGCCAAGAGCATCGCCCAGATGTCCGTAGCACTTCGTGGTCAGGTGGATGGCATTATCCTTACAGGCGGAGCGGCTCACTCAAAGATGTTGACAGGCATGATTATCAGCTATGCAAGCCACCTTGGAAACTTCGTTCTTATGCCGGGAGAAAACGAGCTGGAAGCTCTGGCGGCAGGTGCAGCCAGAATTATGAACGGCGAAGAAGAAGGAAGGGAATATTAAATGAAATTACTTTTTATAGATTCTTGCATCAGAGGCCCAAAGTCCAGAACCAAGATTCTTTGCGATCATTTTATCAATAAATTTACGGCGAAGAATCCTGATTGGCAGATTGAAAGAGTCTCCATAAACGACCTTGAAATTGAGGCATTTGACCTTAAAAGCCTTGAAGAACGTAATGAACTGCTTGCCAAAAAGGATTTCTCGGATAAGTCCTTTGATCTAGCAAAGCAGCTTATGGAATCAGACCAGATTGTCCTCGGAGCACCTTACTGGGATCTGTCTTTCCCTGCAAAACTCAAGGCTTATCTTGAGCAGTGTTCAGTGACAGGACTCACATATATCTACAACGAAATGGGTATCCCCGAAGGTCAGTGCAGAGCCAAGGCTCTCACATATATAACCACATCCGGAGGACCCATTGGAGATATGAATTATGGCTACGACTATATTAAAGGTCTTTGTAAACTCTTCGGCATCGAAAAAACCTACTTTGCATCAGCCGAAATGCTGGATGTAATCGGCGTTGATGTGCAGCAGGCTATCGAAGATGCAAAGGTTAAAATTACCGAAATAGTTGAGGCTTTATAGCCGTATATTAAAACCGCGTCCACTCATAATAAGGCTATGAGTGAGAAGATTTTTGAGAGCGGAACCAATTCAATAATAATAGAACTTTTAGTTTTTACCTTGGGAGGCGTCTGTTATGGCCTCGTCGAGATACTGTTTCGGGGCTACACCCACTGGTCTATGGTACTGACCGGAGGTGCATGCATCCTGACCTTTTATCTGTTGGATGAATGTCTTTCGGCGCTGCCCCTGGTAACGGCCGCTTTGATTGGTGCGGCAATAATAACTTTATATGAACTGTGCGTAGGGCTAATCGTCAATGTAGGCTTTAAGATGAATGTCTGGGATTACTCCGATGTGCCGGGAAACTTTATGGGACAGATTTGCCCTGTGTTTTCAATTGCCTGGTTCATATTAAGCTTTGTGTTTTTAGGCATTCTTAGATTGATTTCGTAAAGGAGAAAAAAATGAGTGTAGATTACAGCAAATTACAGAACGGAAGCGATATCAGAGGTGTTGCCATCGATGCAGGTGACGGCAAAGAAGTTAATCTGGACTATGAAACTACGGTAAGACTGACTGCCGGCTTTGCCCAGTGGCTTTCCGAAAAGACAGGAAAAGACTATGGACAGCTGACAATTTCCGTGGGTCATGACAGCAGACTGACAGCAGAAGCTCTCAAAGAAGCCATTTGCGACAGCCTGGTTCCTGTGGGAGTCAAAGTCTTCGACTGCGGGCTGGCATCTACACCTGCCATGTTTATGTCCACCATCTTCGAGGACTACAACTGTGACGGTGCCATTATGATTACAGCAAGCCATCTGCCTTTTAACCGCAATGGTTTCAAATACTTCAGCAAGGACGGCGGTCTTGACAAAAAAGACATTTCAACCATCATTAAGTACGCAGAAAGCTGTGCCCTGATGGCAAACATAAAGACAATCGCAGAGCCTGATGCCAAGGCACAGAAAGTAGATTTGATTGATACATATGCAAAGCACCTCTCAAAGAAGATCATTGAAGAGGTTGACCATCCTGAAACTTACGAAACTCCTCTCGCAGGACTGAAAATCGTAGTAGATGCAGGTAACGGTGCCGGTGGATTCTATGCGGAAAAAATCCTGAAGCCGCTGGGGGCAGATGTTATCGGACAGTTCCTTGAACCTGATGGAAACTTCCCTAACCACGCACCAAACCCTGAAAACAAGGAAGCTATGGAATCTATCTGCGCAGCCGTAAAGGAACATTCTGCAGACTTCGGCATCATCTTCGACACTGACGTTGACCGCTCCTCTGCAGTGGACAAGAACGGCAAGGAAATCAACAGAAATGCCATCGTTGCCATGGCGGCAGCACTTATTGCCAAGGAACATCCCGGCACAACTGTAGTAACTGACAGTATCACCAGTGATCAGTTGACCGTATACCTTGAGCAGTGCCTGGGTCTGAAACACCTGCGTTTCAAGAGAGGTTACCGTAACGTAATCAACAAGTCCGTGGAACTTAATGCAGAAGGCATCGACAGCCAATTGGCAATCGAAACTTCCGGACATGCCGCCTACAAGGAAAACTACTTCCTGGATGACGGCGCATACCTGGCAACTAAAATCGTAATCAAGGCGGCTCAGATGAAGCTTGCCGGTGCAGGTCTTGAAGAAATTCTCTCAAGTCTTGAAGAACCTAAAGAAGCTATCGAAAAACGTTTTGCTATCGGCCGTGAAGACTTTGCGGACTATGCGGAAGAAGTCCTTGAGGACCTTAAGAGATGGTGCGGCGATGATGAGGGCAAAGCTCTCGGAGCAGACCTGGTAGAACCTAACTACGAAGGCGTCCGCATCAACTTCGTAAATGAGGAAGTTAAGGGCTGGTGCCTTCTGAGAAAGTCTCTTCACGATCCACAGATGCCGCTGAACGTGGAAGTTACAGAAGGCAAGTGCGAGACTATTTTGGGGTATATATTAGAGTTTTTGAAGGCGTATGATGTAGAATAAAAAACAAATCTGTTGCATCCGCTCATATTTCAGATAATTTCTAAGCTTAATTCACAGAGTTTGGGCAAAAGCCTTTGTCTGCGTCGCTGTTTAAAATGAATCTTAGTCGCCGGCCTTACAGGCCAACTAAATGCTTCAAGCCCCTAAACCTTCTACGAGGTTTGGTGCCTTTCGCATTTAGTTAGTCCTTTCGGACTTCAGCGACTTTAGATAATTGCAGGCGACATCCGCAAAGTTCTTTTGACACCAAACTCTTTGTTCATTTTCGCTTGAAATTATGGCTGAAATATTCAAAGTCTGCCACAGATTTGTTTTTTATTTAAGCTGGAGGGAAGAAAAGAACCGCTTCGCTTTGCATTTGTTCTTACCCAATACTTCAGATGTACTTTTCTTTGCTAAATGGGAAAAATGTACTAAATGTACACAAAACTAGTAAAAACAACAAAAAAGTGGACATGCTTTCGGGGAAATCCTGAAGATATGTCCACTTATTATTTAAATTAATAGAGTTTGTGGACATTTGGTCCACTTTCTTACAAAATATGCGGATGTTGTGGTCGCAGACGAATCTAAAGTCTATATCTCCTCAAAATGTGTCGGCTGGCCATTCTCAAAATATGCCGTATACCCTCTGCCGGGCTTTGGAATCCACTTCCAGAAATCTTCTGCCGGAATGCCGAAGAGGTGGCACATGCAGGCGGATATTACGCCGCCGTGGCAAACGAGAATTGTAACCGCATCGTCGCCGGATTCTTTGTAGAGGTTTTCCTTGATGTGATGGTAGCCGCGGAGTTCTTCGAGACCGTCAGCAACTCTTTCGTAGAAGCTCATGGCAGAATCGCCGCCGGGGAAGACGAAACCACCTGTCTGGTCGTTCATCCATTCATCGAAACCGGGCATTTCTTTTAGCTGGTCGAAGGTTTTGCATTCCCAGTCCCCGAAACTCATTTCCCGGAGATTAGGAATTACACGGTATTTTTCTTTGCCGTAAATAGTTTCAAAGGTTTCGTTGGCTCTGATCATTCCTGAAGTGTAGCAATCTGCATCACCGAGGGGAGGATAGATACCTTCGGCTTTGAACCCTTCAAGCTCATCGATACCTTCCTGCACCAGAGGCATATCGGTAGCACCGTAGTACCACTTATTTTGAATTCCTTCAGTTATCCCGTGACGAATAAAATGTATACAAGATTTCATAGTAACTCCTTATTTAATCTGCTGACCGATGCCGCAGAAAACTCTGTAGACGCTGTCTGACTCTTTGGAGAGGTAGAGCATTGTGCGGCCTACCATTTCACGCCATGCGCGGAGTTCTTTGTCCATTGGGACAACTCCTTGAGAAATGTCGTCTACAATAAAGATTTTATCATTTAAAAATTCTCTATTGTCCGCTAAAACATCTTTGGCTTCAACGCCTCTTTTAACGCAGCCTAATATGAACTGATGAAAGTTCACAAAAACTTTTTTAGTATAATCAAGATCCGCATCCTCGCTGCAACGGAAGATGTCGGAATCTTTTATGTCAAAATTGTCCTGTGCAAACTCAAGCTTGCCCTGGTAAGCACCGCCGAAAATTAAAACCATAATGCCTCCTAGAGAATGAGCATACCGAAAATGCCCATCAGTTCACCCCATACGATGCCGTAGCCGGCAATATCACCACTCATGCCGCCTAGAGATTTTTTTGCATAAAGAATTGCGATGAGAGTTCCAGTGATAGTAAATCCCATAACTACCATAGTAGGAATCAGGTCGCTTGCAAGAAGCAGACAAACTGTGGATACGATAAGAACCTGGACCGCAATTAAAATGGTAGCGTTTTTCTTCTGTTTTTTGTCGCTGGCACCAAGACCTTCTGCATACTGACTGTGGCCGATTGGCTTTGCATTGATAACGAAGAGCCCCGCAATACTTCTGCTGAGAACCGGCAGGAGAATTAAATCCACGAAGTCAAGGGCACCGCCAAGAGCAGTGGATATAAATGAGTAGTATGCCAGAATCATAAGTACAACGCTTACGATGGAGAATGCTCCGCAGTGAGAATCTTTGAGAATCTGTTGCTTTACTTCCAGAGGTTTTCGGCTCATGATAGCGTCGCTACAGTCCATAAAGCCATCAAGATGCATAAACCCGCACATTGCAAAGAGCAGGAAAGTCATCATAAATGCCATTACGAGGAAAGGTGTGCCAAACCATACCATAAAAATGGTCAAAGCCGTCCACAGTCCGCCTATAATCAAACCAACTGAAGGCAGAAATCCAAGCATATAATTTTTTAAATCTTTATCCCATTTCTTCAAAGGACAGGGGAGGGTTAAAAAGTTTCCCCACGCCATAAAAAATCCTGTAACTAGTTTCATCCAAACCTCCTATTTATATTCACTGATAAAGCCGTAAGCCACTTCCACAACTTGATCGCAGATCTTTGCAAGAGCCTTGTCAAGCTGCGCCAGGCCGCGGCGGTATTCTTCTGTAAAATCTTCATAGATAAACGCGTCCGAGTAGATATAGTCGGATACGAAAACGGTATTGCCGGTCTTTTTTGCAAACTCAGTCAATTCCTTTTCGAGTTTGTCAGCAGCACCAAGGTCAATCGTCCCGTCTGTCTTGAACATTTCATTTTGAAGCAGTGCCGTCACACTGTCCAGCAGGAAAACTCCTGATGGATTGACCGGATTGCCATCAACGGTGGTTCCTTCAAGGCAAGAGCAAATGTCTGTGCCCTGTTCAACAGTTTCAAAACCCCAACCGTCCCGTTCTGCCAAATGACGACGGATTCTGGCACGGTCCTCTTCGTCTGTCGGAATCATTGTGGCAAGATAGTACAAAGGAAGTCCTTTTTCGCGTGCTGTGTCGCGGGCCACCTGCTGGGCATAATAGGACTTACCGTTTTTGCATCCTCCGCTGATAAAATAATTCATTAGAAGAAATTTCCTTTCTCTGCTTCTGCAAGATAATCCGCGTCTATTGCACCCTCTTCAAAGGTAGCCATTTCGTTCATTGTGGCACAAGCTGTTTCAATTATGTTGAAACTGATTGGACAGCCGCTGCCTTCGCCCAGACGCATACCGAGGTCGAAATAAGGCTTGATTCCCATAGCATCAACGGCAATTTTATAGCCCTGTTCCTTGGACAGGTGAGAGCCGAAGAGAAAGTTGAAAACATTAGGTGCAAGGCGCACTGCCGCAAGGGCTGCAACTGCAGAAATATATCCGTCAACTACTACAGGAAGTCTGTAGTAAGCAGCACCGAGGAACGCACCTACCATAGCACAGATGTCGAAACCGCCCACTTTTGCCAGGATATCAATAATGTCATCGTCCTTGCATTTTGCAACAGCTTCGTCAACGATGCGGACTTTTTTAGCAAGACCTTCGTCGTTGAGACCGCCGCCTCTTCCCACAACTTCTTCACCGGTAGCTCCGGTCAGAGCAGAAAGTATGCAGGCGCTTGTGGTAGTGTTTCCAATACCCATTTCACCTACGCCGAAAATATGATAATCACAATCTTTGATAGCTTTGGCAGCATCAAGACCTGTGTAGATTGCAGTTAAAGCCTGCTCTCTTGTCATAGCAGGTTCTTTCGCAAGGTTTTTAGTACCGTTTGCAAGTCTTTTGTTGTAGATTTTATTTGTAAGTCTGTTGTCTTCGACCATAGAATCTGTGTAGAGAACTTCAGGAATAGGAAGTTTTACTCCGATGTCCACAACCAGCAAATCTATACCAAAGTGTTTTGCCATGGAGCTTACGCCTGTAAGACGTCTTGTAAAGTTTATTGTCTGGGAAAGTGTTACAGACTGAGGAGCAGAAGCTACGCCTTCCTCAACTACACCGTTATCTGCGGACATAATTACGATGGCTCTCTTGTCAACACAGTTTTTTACCTGGCCTGTGATACCGGCAAGCTGAATTGAGATGTCTTCAAGAGTTCCGAGAGCGCCTGTAGGCTTTGCCAGGACTTTTTGACGGGACTGTGCCTGTGCAATAGCTGCCTCGTCCAAGATACCGTGTTCTTTAATATGTTCTAAAACAGAAGTTAAACGTGTTTCCATTGTAAGTCCTCCTTAGATATATCCGCGTTCCAAAAGCCATTTTACGCAGTTTTCGCATTCTCTGGCTTCAATAGTAAATGTTACATCTGCCTCACAGTATTTTTCGATGGCACTGAAAATGGAATCCATATCCATTGAGCCGGTGTTGAAATCACTGTGAGTGTCGTTATCCTGATAATTGTTGTGAAGGTGGAAATGGCTTATGTAAGGTCCCAGTTCTTTAATCCAGACCTCTACAGGAAGCTCTTTTGAAGTAACCGCATTGGCATGACCGATATCCAGGCACAGTTTGATTCTGGGATCCTCGATGCGGTGCATCATATCTGCCAGCATATAGGGTTCATCATCCAAAACGTTTTCAACACAAATAGAAAAATCATCAGGTTTATCTTTCATAAACTTTTGCCAGAAGTCAGCACCCTTTTGGGCCTGCCATTCCTTGAAATAAATGAAAGGAATCCAACCTGTGTG
Source organism: Bacillota bacterium (assembly GCA_017440275.1). Classification (GTDB taxonomy): domain Bacteria; phylum Bacillota; class Clostridia; order Peptostreptococcales; family Anaerovoracaceae; genus Fimisoma. The sequence continues at coordinate 24,301 of JAFSHN010000037.1, forward strand.
AACAACCATTTTTTTAATCCCAAGAGCCTTGCAGACTTCATAGGCTTCCTCTATACGCATCATAGCAAGATCGCGGGCGCGGTAATCAATGGCAGCAGGATGAATCTCCGTAAAAGGGCCATGAAGCACAGCTGTGCCGAAACCCACATTTTCAAAATCTTTTTTCATATCCGCTAAGAGCTTTTCTCTGTTCTGAGAATCGAGAGTCTCTGAAATGCAAGTATTATTAAATTCAAGGCCTAAACCGTAGTTTTTTGCAACTTCTACAGCGTTGTTCTGAAAAGTTGCAATATATAACTTATTCTTTAAATTGAGCATAGTAAACCATTCCTCCAAATTAATATTATAGCATAGCGAATTGTAAAAAAAAAGATGGGACCTATGAAGAGGTGATGTTGCAAGGATGAAGTTTTTTTGATAGAATAAAGCGTAGCTTAATAATTAAATTTAACTAGAAAGGAAAAGGCAATTATGAGCAAAAAAATGCAGAGCAACATTCTGTTGCTGATCACAGCCTTTATTTGGGGGTCAGCTTTTGTAGCTCAAAAGAGTGGAATGGATTACATTGAACCTTTCACTTTCAATGGAATCAGAACAATTATTGGTGCTTTGGTTCTTGTTCCTGTCATCATTATTATGAACAGAGGCAAGGCCGCAGAGGAAACCCTATCTCCGGGGGAAAAGAAGGCAGAGAACAAGCAGCTCTTGATTGGCGGTGTATGTTGCGGTACGGCGCTGTTTGTAGCAAGTTCACTGCAGCAGTTTGGTGTAATGTACACAACTGCTGGTAAGGCAGGATTTATTACAACTCTGTATGTTGTAATCGTTCCGATTATCAGCATAGTTATTGGCAAGAAAATTAGAGGGTTAATGTGGATTTGTGCCGGAATGGGTGTAGTAGGACTGTACTTGCTTTGCATGACAGATGCTACCTTTAAGCTTACTTTCGGCGATACGCTGGTACTACTTTGTGCCTTTGGATTCTCCGTACATATCATGGTGGTTGATCATTTTTCGCCGAAGATGGATGGAGTTAAACTTTCCTGTATTCAGTTCTTCACGTCAGGAACATTGGGAATTATCGGTATGCTTCTGTTTGAAGATCCGGATATCAACGCTATTCTTGATTGCTGGATGCCTATTTTATACGCAGGGGCTCTTTCATCAGGTGTAGGCTATACACTTCAGGTTGTTGCACAGAAACACGCAGAGCCTACAGTAGCATCGCTTTTGATGAGTTTGGAATCAGTATTTGCAGTTATTGCAGGTGCATTCTTACTCAATGAAGTTATGTCAGGAAGAGAACTCCTGGGCTGCGCAGTAATCTTTGCGGCAGTAATTCTTGCACAGCTGCCATCTAAAGAAGAAAGAATGGAAAAGAGGCTGAAAGCAAATGATAAATAGAGAAGACGCTTTTGAATTATTAAAAAAGTATAATAAAGAAGATTTTCATATTCATCACGGCAAAATGGTAGAAGGAACTATGCGTTATTTCGCAGAAAAGCTTGGTTACGGTGAAGAAGCGGACTTCTGGGCAACGGTGGGACTGCTTCACGATATAGACTTTGAAATGTGGCCTGAAGAACACTGTAAGAAGGCACCTGAACTTCTTGAAGAAGCCGGTGTTGATGAAAGAATGATTCACGCAATAGTATCTCATGGATACGGTCTGTGTTCAGATGTTAAGCCTGAACACGAAATGGAAAAAGTTCTCTTTGCTTGCGACGAATTGACAGGACTTATCGGTGCTGCAGCACTTATGAGACCTTCAAAGAGTTGTCAGGATATGGAGCTCAAATCTTTGAAGAAAAAATTCAAAGACAAGAGATTTGCAGCAGGTTGTGACAGAGAAGTTATTTTACAAGGGGCTGAAATGCTTGGTTGGGAGCTGGATTACCTCTTAAACGAAACTCTTGAAGCGATGAAAACCTGCGAGGAAGTTTAATCTATAAAAGAAAGGAAAAGATGGATGGACAAGTTTTTTAAAATCACAGAGTCAGGTTCCAGCGTTAGAACAGAAATAATTGCCGGTCTGACCACCTTTTTTGCGATGGCGTATATCGTCTTCGTAAATCCTAATCAGGTTACAGGTTTTACACCTGGATTAGACAATATTTGGAATGCTGTATATGTGGCATCAATCATTGCAGCGACCATCGGTACACTGATGATGGCACTATATGCTAAAAAGCCTTTTGCACAGGCTTGCGGAATGGGATTAAATTCCTTCTTCTTTGTAAGCTTTATTCTGCCTCAGGTTATCAGCGGAGGCGATGCAGTTGAAGGTTATCAGGCAGGTCTGGTAATTATCCTGATTTCAGGTATTATCTTTATGATTTTATCAGTAACAGGAGCAAGAGAATATATTGCAAAATCAATGCCTGATTGTCTAAAGAAATCAATTTCAGCAGGCATCGGCTTGTTCATCACATTTATTGGTTTCCAGAATGTAGGAATCATTCAGGCTAACCAGTATACATTGACCCAGTTCGTAGACATCCACGGAGCTATTCAAAACGGTAATGTTATGAGCATTGTTCCGGCTTTATTGGCACTGGTTGGATTCTTGATTATCGTTTCTCTCAGAAAGATGAATGTTAAAGGCGATGTTATGCTTGGCATCATTGCAACAACAATTCTGTACTACATTGTAACAGGAACAACTCCTTCTTTCGATATGGGACAGATTGGTCAGTCTTTCAAGGACTTCGCGTCCGTAGGTGTTGTAGGCGTATTCCAGGCTGACTCCTGGGCACACGCATTCAGCCCTGAATTTGTAGGCGGCGTATTCAGTGCAGTTATGTATGTAATTACTTTCTGCTTAGTAGATATGTTCGATACAATCGGAACTCTTTATGGTACTGCTACACAGGCTAAGATGCTGGACGAAAATGGTGACCCTATTGATTTAAATAAGTGTATGGCTTGTGACTCCGTTGCTACAGTAGCAGGTGCAGTACTGGGAACTTCAACTTGTACAACTTTCGTAGAGTCTGCTTCCGGTGTTGCTGCAGGCGGCAGAACCGGTTTAACAAGTTTAGTAACAGCTGCTTGCTTCTTCGTATGCTTATTCTTAAGCCCTCTGGCAAGCATTGTTCCAAGCTGCGCTACAGCTCCTGCATTAATTTATGTAGGGGTTCTGATGCTGGCTAACTTCAAGAATGTAGATATGAGCGATATGAGATCTGCAGCTCCTGCATTCCTCACATTAATCATGATGCCTTTAACTTACTCTATTGCAAATGGTATCGGTATTGGTGCAATCGCGTACACATTAATTACACTCTTTACTGGCAAATTTGAAAAGAAAGATATCATGGTATCAGTTATCGGTATCTTATTCTGTCTGAAGTTTATCTTCATCACAATGTAATGAAAAAAGGCTGCCTGCCGGCAGCCTTTCCTTATGTATCATAGAAAGGACAAAAATATGTTTTACGAAATGACTATTGCAGGGCTCAAAAGACAACTGCCTCTTTGTAAAGTTGCAGATGACTTCTATATTGCGGCCTTCATTATGTTCAGCGATGTTGAAATTACAAAAGCAACTGCAGCGGCTCTGCTTGAAAAAGCTCCGGAATTTGATTTGGTAATGACTGCAGAATCAAAAGGTATTCCTTTAGCTTATGAAATGACCAGGCAGGCTGAAAAAAACGACTATATCGTAGCAAGAAAAGGCCTGAAAGTTTATATGGAAGATGTAATTGAAACAGACGTAAACTCTATCACTACTCAGCATCTTCAGCATCTGTATCTGGGTAAGACTGAGATTGAAAAGGTCAGAGGAAAGAAAGTTCTCATTGTTGATGACGTCATAAGTACAGGAGCATCTCTCAAATCCATCGAATCTTTGGTTGAACAGGCAGGCGGCGAAATTGTAGGTCGTATGGCAGTTTTGGCTGAAGGAGAAGCGGCTGACAGACAAGACATCATTTACTTGGAAAAATTACCTGTATTTAATGCAGACGGCAGCGTAAAATAATCTTATGAAAGAGATAAAACTGGTGCCGGATATTCCTTTTGCCCATAAAGTAGATGTGGCTGTAATAGACTTTCCTGAGGAAGGGAAAGAACGTCAAAGATGCAAAATAACAGTAGAATACAGCAAGTTCGATGTTTCCCAGCTCCAAAAAGGCGGCTTGGACTACAAAGGCGCATTGGATTGGTATGAAAAACGTATTTATAATGTGGTCAAATATCATATTTCTCAGGACTGGGAATGCGTCAGTGGATGGGAAGATGTTATGGGTATCGTCAGAGAAAAAATCAAAGAATATTATTAAAAAAGAACCTTGTGAAAGGTTCTTTTTTAGTACAAATCTTTTCTTATGGTCACTTCACCACTGGTAATTGTATCCATTTCGCGAGCCCTGCGACCTTCGGAATATTCCACCACAAGGCCACCGTTTTCGTCGATGTCAATGGCGCGGGCTTTGACACCACGGCCGCCGTTTTCAGGAAGAGCATCGTAGGAAGTTCCGAATATGAGAATCGGCTCTCCGAGAATCAAGGAGCGAGATTTGTAATCTCTGAGGAGTCGTCTCTTGTCGAAATTGCTCAATAAATCGAAGAATTTTTCTGCAACAGAAGCAATCAAATCATTTCGCGTGTATTCTTTTTGAGCTTTTTCAATATAAGTTGCCTTTTGTGCGAGCTCATCGGGAAAAGACTGCTCGAAGCAGTTAATTCCGATGCCAAGGATTATTTTGCTTATTTTCCCGGTTTCAAAATTGCTTTCGGCTTCAGTCAGAATGCCGCAAACCTTTTTGCCGTTGAGATAAATGTCATTGACCCATTTTATTTTAGGACCTAAACCGACAGTTGCTTCAAAGGCCTGACAAACGGCCAGTGCTGAGATAGTGGTGACAAGCATGGCCTTATCAAGCCCAAAGTCGGGTTCGAAAGCGATTGTCATATAAATGCCCTTTGATGCCGGCGAATAGAAGGAACGGCCTAAACGGCCCTTTCCTTTGGTCTGCTCATTGGCAATAACGATGTTGGGCACTGACAAATCCGTAAGGGTTTTAGCATAATCATTGGTTGAATCGACACAATCGAGGATATGTATTTTACATGGAAAAGGAACTTTCTCCTGTATGTATTCGCCTGAAAGCACATCGCTCTTTTGAATGAGTCGATAACCGAGTGACGGTTTGCTTTCAATTTCATATCCCTGGTCCTGGAGTTTTTTGATAGCCTTCCATATGGAATTACGAGTGATTCCAAGCATATCGGCAAGCTTTTGCCCTGATATAAACTCGTTCTCGTGTAGAGAAAATATTTCTAACAGTTTAAGTTTCGTAGACATTGTAATCACCTTCAAAAAAATATGTACCTAAAGTATATATTCGACACAAAAGATTGTCAACCGACAAAATTAGAAAGGGTGACGACATTCCAAAGCCTTTATTTCTTCCTTATTGTGTGATATAATATCTAAATCTATGAGCATAAAAAGGTCATCATCAATTTACATATTATAGGGAGGCACGGATTTGACTTACGATATAATAATTATCGCTATATGCGTTTTCTTTTCTGCATATTTTTCAGCAACAGAAACGGCGTTTACATCATTGAACAGAATCAGGCTTAAAAATATGGCCAATGACGGCAACCAAAAGGCAAGGGAAGTTTTGGAACTGTCAGAAAACTACGATAGTTTGCTTTCTACAATTCTTGTTGGAAATAACATTGTAAACATTGCTCTTTCATCTACTGCGACAGTACTGTTCATCGGTCTTTATCCAAAATACGGAGCAACAATTGCTACTGCAGTGGCGACTATTGTCGTACTGATTTTCGGTGAAATATCACCGAAGAGTCTGGCCAAGGAACATCCGGAAAAGTTTGCTATGTTTGCGGCACCTTTTATTAAACTGTTGATGGTTATTTTAAAACCTATAAACTATCTATTTTCCCTATGGAAAAAGCTTTTGGCTAAAGTTTTCAATGCAGACGGCTCAAGGCCAATTACTGAAGATGAGCTTTTGACAATAGTAGAAGAAGCTGAAACAGAAGGCGGTATCGATGAAGGTCAAAGTGAACTGATTCAGAATGCAATTGAGTTCAACAATCTTGAAGCTTGGGACGTTCTTACGCCGAGAGTTGATATTATGGCTATCGAAGTTGATGAGGATGAAGATGAAGTTGCAAAGATGTTCCTTGAAACCGGTTTTTCAAGACTGCCGGTTTATGAAGACGACCTTGATAACATTGTCGGTGTTCTTAATCAGAAAGATTTCCATAATCACATCAAGGGTGGCAGGGCTGCTATATCCGAATGGGTCAAACCGGTTATATTCGTTGCAGGTTCAATGAGAATCGCACAGCTTTTGAGAAAACTTCAGACTGTTAAGACTCACATAGCTATCATCGTCGACGAATATGGCGGCACTTCAGGTCTTGTAACAATGGAAGACATTATCGAAGAACTTATCGGTGAAATTTACGATGAACACGACGCCGTTGAACTCCAGGATATTGTGCAGCAACAGGACGGAAGCTACAGAGTTCTCTGCGGAACCAATATTGACAAAATGTTCGATTATTTCGACGTGGAAGAAGAAATAGATGCGACTACAGTAAACGGATGGGTTGTTCTGCAGCTGGACAAACTGCCGTCTGTCGGAGATCACTTTGTTTACAAGGCGGATTATAAGGAATTTGATGTAACGGTAACCAAGGCAGACCCTCGTAAGTCACTGGAAATTCATATGATGGTGCGCGACCTGCCTGAAGAAGAATAGAAAGGGGAACAAAATGGGATTTATGGAAAAAATCTTTGGAGATCTAAACTCCAAAGAAGTTAAAAAATTGGAAAAAATCGCAGACGAGGTTATGGCGCTTGAAACTAAGATGGCTGACCTCACAGACGATGAACTAAAAGCAAAGACGATAGAATTTAAAGAAAGAATAGCGGCAGGGGAAACGCTGGATGATCTGCTTCCTGAAGCTTTCGCCGTATGCCGTGAAGGTGCGTGGAGAAGTGTAGGTATGAAGCACTTCAGAGTTCAGATTATAGGGGCTATTGCGCTTCATCAGGGCAGAATTTCCGAAATGAAAACCGGTGAAGGTAAGACACTGGTTGCAACTTTGGCGGCTTACCTTAATGCTCTTGAAGGCAAAGGTGTACACGTTGTAACCGTAAACGACTATCTGGCAAAACGTGACGCTGAGTGGATGGGTAAGATTTATACATTCCTCGGTCTGTCCGTAGGATGTGTAATCCACGGACTTACAGACCAGCAAAAGAAGGCTGCTTACGCTGCCGATATTACTTACGGCACAAACAATGAGTTCGGTTTCGATTATCTGCGTGACAATATGGCAACATACAAAGAGCAGCTCACTCAAAGAGACTTGAACTATGCCATCGTCGACGAAGTTGACTCCATACTCATCGACGAAGCCAGAACTCCATTGATTATTTCAGGTCGAGGTGACAAATCTACTGACCTTTATCAGACTGCAGACCGCTGTGTCAAAGGACTGAAACCGGGCACTGATTTTACCATTGAAGAAAAAGACAAAAAAGTTACACTTACAGAGGAAGGTGTTGCTAAGTGTGAAAAATTCTTCGGAATTGAAAACCTGGGCGATCCTGAAAATATGGAAATCAACCATCACGTTGTAGAAGCTCTTAAGGCTCGTAATATTATGAAACGTGATGTGGACTATATAGTAAAAGATGGTGAAATCATCATCGTTGACGAATTCACAGGTCGTTTTATGTTCGGTCGTAGATACTCCAATGGTCTCCACCAGGCCATCGAAGCAAAAGAAGGCGTGCTGGTTCGTTCTGAGTCAAAAACTTTGGCAACAATCACGCTGCAAAACTACTTTCGTATGTACAACAAACTGGCCGGTATGACAGGTACAGCCAAGACTGAAGAAGAAGAATTCCGTGAAATTTACAACATGGACGTTGTAATTATTCCGACCAATAAACCAATCGAGAGAATCGATATGGATGATGCGATTTATGCGACAACAAATGCTAAATTAAAGGCTATTATTGACAGAATCGCAGAAGTCCACGCAACAGGACAACCTGTTCTTGTGGGCACAATTTCCATAGAGAATTCCGAACTCCTGAGCAGCCTGCTTAAGAAGCGTGGAGTTAAGCACAATGTCTTAAATGCAAAGCAGCACGAAAAAGAAGCTCAGATTATCGCGGAAGCAGGACGTCTCGGGGCTGTTACCATTGCAACAAATATGGCCGGCAGAGGTACCGACATTATACTGGGTGGCAACCCTGAATTCGAAGCGAAGAAGGAAATGGAAAAACTGGAATATACTCCTGAACAGATTTCCTTCGCAACAAGTTTCGTGCAGAGCCAGGACCCTGTGATGAACGATGCGCGAGAAACATTTGCAAAACTTCACGAAAAATATAAGGCAGAACGTGCCGAAGAACAGCAGCAGGTAAGAGACCTTGGAGGTCTTTGCATTATCGGTACAGAAAGACACGAATCAAGACGTATCGACAATCAGCTTCGTGGACGTTCCGGACGTCAGGGCGACCCGGGCAGAACACAGTTCTTCATTTCTCTTGAAGACGATTTAATGAGACTTTTCGGAGGCGAAAAGATTCAAGGATTTATGGGCAAGATGGGCATGGAAGAAGAAGCTATTGCAGCAGGAATGCTTTCCAAGACCATTGAAGGTGCTCAGAAGAAAGTTGAAGGACGCAATTTTGAAATCAGAAAATATGTCCTCCAGTATGACAATGTAATGAACAAGCAGCGTGAAATCATCTACGATCAGCGCCGCACCGTTCTCTTTGGCAATGACATAAAGGCTAACATTATGGAAATGATGGAAGACTTGGTAAGAACCACCGTTACGCCGATTACTGTGGACAGCAAATACGCGGAAGAATGGGATATCGAATTGCTTAACGAAAATCTGAAGCAGATTACTCCAAACTTCCCAGGCCTTTCTTATACAAAAGAAGAACAATACGATCTTACTGAGTCTAAACTGGCAGAAGATGCACTTGAAGTTTTCTATAAGCTCTATGCTGATAAGGAAGCCGAAATCGGCGAAGAACGCATGAGAGAAGTGGAAAAGATGATTCTATTAAGAGTTGTAGATAACCACTGGATGGATCACATCGACGCAATGGATGACCTGAAGCGCGGTATCGGCCTGAGAGCATTGGGACAAATCAATCCTGCTCAGGCTTACACAGCAGAAGGGTTTGATATGTTCGAAGCTATGGTTGCCGACATCCGTGAACAGGCGGTTCGTTACTGCTACAGTGTAACAGAACAGACAGGAACCGAAAGACGCCAGGTTATTGCAGGTGGCGAAAACCGTAAAGATGAGTTCCATGATGATGCACTTGATAGACGTCAGCAGTCTCAACAGCAGATGCCTCAGGCGGCTCCAAAGCCTGTTCAGCGTCAAAAACCGGAGACGGTAAGACGAGATGCTCCAAAGGTGGGCCGTAACGACCCTTGCCCATGCGGTAGTGGTAAGAAGTACAAGAATTGTTGTATGAATAAGACTGAATAAATCGGAGGTGCACTAACTGACGAAATCGACAGCCGGGAAATGTATATGAAGGGAATCGATCACAGCTATTATTACGAAGGATATACGACATTTAGTCTGGCAAAAAGTTAAAACGATATTGTGATGTTTATTAAAGGCAAAGGAAAAACTTTGGATTTTCAATGTAATTCCTTTGCCTTTAAATATATTTATGTAATGTTTTAGTTGCAAAACACAACGCAACTAAAAGTAGATAGTCAAAAACTATATTAAATGTTAGACTTAATTAAGAAGGGAGTTAGTCTAATGAAATTTGGAGATAATTTAAGACAAATTAGGAAAAGCAAAAAAATGTCGCAGGAGCAACTTGCAGAAAAAATGAATGTGACAAGACAATCGGTTTCGAAATGGGAAAATGGAGAGGCCTACCCCGAAATGAACAATATATTGCAGCTCTGCAAAATATTTAACTGCAGTATATATGATCTGGTTCAAACGGAAATGAGCGATATTTCCTCGTTGGATGATGAGATTGTTTTGAATGCTGCTAAACTCAATAATGAGAAACAAAAGCAGGTGAAGACTTTAAGCAATATCATCAGCTTAATAGGAAAGATAGGAGCAATCGTACTGAAGGTTGCAATACCGTTTATAATTATCGCTATGATAATAGTTCCGTACATTATAAATAATGTAGAACTGCAGGGTGAAGAGCTTGTTTTCAGTACGGAAAACATTAAAATTATTGACGGCGACAAGCTTGAAGTAGGAGAATTGATTATAGGAGAGCTAGATGAAGAAGCCTTGCAAAGCGATGTAGCAAATATGATTAGGAATAATACGAAAACCGAAATAATAATATATGCAGAAGTTGCTTTTGTGTTGCTTGTCATATATATATTGCTTATGGTAGATATCTTGAATAATATAGAAAAATTGTTTAGCAACATCAAAAATAACGACACACCGTTTACTCTTGATAATGTCGGTTATATTAAAAGAATATCATATTTAATGATTGCACTGATTATAATCGTGCCGCTATCGGGTCTGATTCTTAATTCTGTTTTAGGTTTTACGCAAGGAGAAAGCAGCCTTGGATTGATTAGTGTCTTAGAAATACTGATTATTTTTAGTATGTCATATATATTTGAATATGGATATGAAATCCAAAAAGATTCAAAGGGGAAAATATATAGCTAATAAACAGTTTATTTCAATACATCATTAATATTGGTTGAGAACGCAGCACCCACCGGGAAGAGTGAATTATTGGACTGTGTTACCTTCAAAAGACCGTTGCTCTGCAGAACCAGTTTGATAGTCACAGCGTCAGCGCTTCCACCCCAGAAACTTCCTTTTACAATTACCTCTGAATCGGTCAATTCATAATAATGAGGTTCCTGACCTCCGCCTTCGGAGTAATACTTAGTTCCTTTGAAGACAATAGGTGACTGATTAGGGTCGGTCTGCACGGAATTGAAGTATCTTTCTGTAACCACACAGGCATCGCTTTCAAACTGAAGAGCACCTCCAATGAGCATATCCCCTGACACATGAAGATTGCCGATGTATTCCGTATTAGTTTTTAAATTACTTGTTGGGTTCAGATAGTTTTTGGCACCGCAAACAGTACAAACTCCATTTGAATAATTGTGGCTACCTTTGCCCCCTGTTGTCGCTCCGCATGAACAGGTTGCCGGAGCCTGACAAGTGGCCTTCGAGTAAGAATGCGAATGAGATTCGGTGTTTTTTTCATCTGTTTTGTCATCCGTCTGAGGCTGGTCTTCGTCACCTGTCTGAGTTTGTTCATCGTCGAGAAGAACATTGCCTTCACCTTCATTTTTAGGCGTGTCGCCACAGGATGCAAGGGAGAAAATAAGGCACAAGACCATAAGGATTATAAAAAGTTTCTTTGCCATAATATAAGCTCCTTTTTAATAGGTTGCCTTACTTATACCATATTTTTCCGTATTTGACAAATCCAAACTTCACATGCTAGAATTACATAGTTTAGAAGGAGGATAGGATGGGATTTAATTTTTATTTCAGCAGCATAATGCTTGGAGTAGGGCTTGCTATGGATGCCTTTTCTGTATCATTGGCAAATGGTCTCAATGAGCCAAATATGAAAGCAGGCAAGCTTTTAGGTGTTGCGGGAATCTTTGCGGGATTTCAGTTTGCAATGCCTTTGATGGGGTGGGTGCTCGTTTCAACGGCAGCCAGTTATTTTGAAGTACTTAACAGATACATACCGTGGATTGCCCTGATTCTCTTGTGTTTTATCGGTGGCAAAATGCTCAAAGAGGGCATAGAGAGCCTCGGATGCTGCGACTGTGAGAAACCTCCGGTAGGTTTGATGGGGCTGATGGTGCAGGGAGTTGCAACATCTATCGACGCATTATCGGTGGGATTTACCATCGCATCATACAATTTCGGTGAAGCACTTCTTGCATGCGGTCTCATTGGAATTGTTACCTTCTTCATATGTGCAGCAGGCATAGAAATCGGTAAAAAGGCCGGTTGTGCACTTGCAGGAAAAGCAGGAATACTCGGAGGGGTAATTCTTATAGCAATTGGTATTAAGATAGGATTTCTTGGATAGGTTATATAAAAACCCGTGTTGTAATTAACAACGCGGGTTCTTTTTTTGGACAAAACTATAAGGAAGAGTTTCCCGTTTTTTAATTTCGTAAGCAGATGGGGAACTGCGGTCTCCCTTTTGTGGAAGTAATGTCTTGTGGGAGACTATAGTTTCTCAAATTTCATACTTCGAGGTAAATTCGAGATAAATTTGAGATAAAAGGGGCACAAAAGTCTCCCATATAGACTTGAAAAGCAAAAGAAGGATACAGAAGTCTCCCAATCAAGCAAAAATTATATTTCGAGGGAAACCTTAGTCTCCCAAAAGTTTTCCTCGAAATTAAAAAAGGAAACTTTTTAAGAGTCTTATGATCAACGATTTAAAACCACACTAAATAATAGAACATAAACACATAATGACACGCCGTTCCACCCATCACGAAGAGGTGGAATATTTCGTGAGAACCGAAGTGCTTGAAGCGTTCATCGAAAGCTTTTAATTTCAACGCGTAGATTACGCCACCTACTGTATAGAGAATTCCACCTGCCAAAAGCCAGAGGAAACCTCCTAAAGGAAGAGTGTCGATAATCTGAGGCATTGCATAAACGCAGGACCAACCCATTACAATATAAATCACAGAAGACACCCATTTTGGGCAGTTGGTCCAGAAGAATTTGAACACAATGCCTAAAACAGCAAGGCTCCACACCAGAGCCAGAAGTTTATAACCCTTGGAATTGTTCAAAGCATTGAGACAAATAGGCGTATAAGTTCCGGCGATGAGAACACAAATCATCATGTGGTCCATCTTCTTCAGAAGTGCGTTAATCCGCGGTGAAACATCAAAAGTGTGATATGCAGTACTTGCACCGTAGAGCAAAACCGCGCTGGTCATAAAAACGCTGTAACTGATTATTTCAGGAATATCGGCACCGACCATAGCAACCTTGACCAGCAGAGGTGAAGTAAACAACATTGCCGCCACAAAAGCTATGAAATGGGTGATAGCGCTGCCCGGATCCTTTATCTTTGTTAAAACCATAATAGTACCCCTTTCGCATCGGTTTTTTAAAAACCGTTCACCTAGAGTTTATAATGTTATTAAAACCATGTCAAGAGTTTTTCGAAAACCGATGAGCCCTTTTTGCTTTGACCTTACGGGCAAAATAGTGTAAAATAATTGATGGAATTATGGAGGCTTAATATGAATAAAAATATTCAGGAAAATATAAAAAACGAACTTATCGAGTCCATCAAGGACTTTAAATTACCGAGATATAATGAAATACCAAGTGTGGGCCTTTATCTTGAGCAAGTGACAAAATATATCGGTGAGTATATTGAACCTTTGGGTATGTCCATTACGTCTTCGATGATAAGCAACTATGTCAAAAAAGACCTGATTGCAAATCCAATCAAGAAGCAGTACACCAGAGAGCAGATTGCTTACCTGATTTTCATCGCTATGGCGAAATCTGTTTTGCCGCTGGAAGAAATAAAACTTTTTATTGGCCTGCAAAAAGCTTCTTATGAAAGTGAAGTTGCATATAACTATTTTTCTCGCGAAATGGAAAAAATATTACAGATAGTTTTTGCACAGGGCGACTATGTGGACGGCAGCGAGCAAGAATTCTCTTTGGAGAAGAATATGCTCAGAAATACAGCTGTAGCCATCAGCCACAAAGTTTATCTTGAAAAATTCTTTACCATTATCGACGAGAAAGTTAATTTATAAGTGACATTGAAAGGAGACTGAAATGATTCAATTAGAACACATTAAGTTAGAAATCCCAAATCTAAGGGACACTCTGATGGAAGTCGGTGACTCTCTTTGACCTGGAAAATTTGGAATCAGAATTAGATAGAATTAATTACGAAATAGAAGAGCCTGACTTTTGGAACGATCCGGAAAAGGCGCAGAAAAAGATGAAAGAAAAGAAGGCTATGGAGAACAAACTGGACGCCTTCGAAACTCTCGAAGATGCGCTTGATGATATTGAGGAACTCATCGAAATTTCGGAGATGGAGGACGACAACTCGGCAGTGAAGGAAATAGAAAAAATGTATGAAGATTTCCAAAACCGATTGGAAGATATGAGAATTTCCACGCTGCTGACAGGTAAGTACGACAACTGCAGTGCCATCGTTTCAATCCATGCAGGAACAGGAGGAGTTGATGCTCAGGACTGGGCAGATATGCTGCTCAGACTGTATACCCGTTGGTGCGACAAGAAGGGCTATAAAGTGACTTTGACCGACTATCAGCGAGACACAGAAGCAGGTATTAAGAGTGCTACAATGATGGTAGACGGTGAAAACGCCTATGGATATTTGAAGAATGAAAAAGGCGTTCACCGCCTGGTGCGTATTTCTCCGTTTAACACAGCGGGCAAGCGACAGACTTCTTTTGCTCAGCTTGATGTTATGCCTCAGGTTGAAGAGGATCTTTCCGTGGAAATTGCACCTGACGATTTGAAAATAGATACTTTCAGAGCCAGCGGAGCCGGTGGACAGCACGTCAACAAAACTGACTCGGCTATAAGAATCACCCATTTGCCGACTAATATCGTTGTAAGCTGCCAAAACGAACGAAGCCAGCATCAAAACAAGGAAGTGGCAATGAAAATTCTGTTTGCCAAGCTGGCAGAGCTGAAGGAACAGGAACATAAGGAAACATTGCAGGAACTGAAAGGCGATTACTCTATGAACACTTGGGGTTCTCAGATTCGATCTTATGTATTCCAGCCATATACGATGGTCAAAGACCACAGAACAGGAGCTGAAACCTCAAATGTAAACGCTGTGATGGACGGCGATATCGACTATTTCATCAATGAAAAATTAAAACAGAAGGACTAAAGATAGAATGAATATTATACAAAAACTTGCTGCGGAATTTAAAGTAAAAGTTACTCAGGTAGAGCAGACGATTGCCCTCATTGACGAAGGAAATACAATTCCTTTTATTGCCCGTTACAGAAAAGAAGTGACAGGTGGTCTTACTGACGTCACACTGCGTGATATGGACGAAAGACTCAAATATCTCCGCAACCTGGAAGAAAGAAAAGAAGAAGTTATCAGACTCATTGAAGAACAGGGCAAACTTACTGAAGACCTGAAAGCTGAAATCGAAAAAGCAGAAGTTCTCCAGAGAGTTGAAGACCTTTACAAGCCATTTAAGCAGAAGAAGGCAACCCGTGCCTCTAAGGCAAAGGAAAAGGGTCTGGAACCGTTGGCTATGTTCATCTATGCTCAACTCGAAACCAAGGGAACACCTGAAGATGAGGCACAGAAATACATCAATCCTGAAAAGGAAGTAAATACTGCAGCAGAAGCACTTGCAGGAGCTTTAGACATCATAGCAGAAATGATTGCCGACGATCCTGAAATCACAAAGGCTGTCCGTGAAAAGACTTTTGCCTCCGGTATCATTTCCACAGAAGCCACAGATCCTGAAGAAAAGACTGTATATGATATGTATTACGACCGTCAGGAAGCGCTTGCGAAGATTCCTAACCACAGAGTTCTCGCTGTGAACCGCGGCGAAAAGGAAAAGAAACTGAAGGTTAAGGTCAATGTTAACGTGGAAGAAATCCATGCACTTATTGCCAAGGATGTAATTAAAAACGAAAAATCTATTTTCTTTGGATTACTGCAGGATACAATCGCTGATGCTTACAAGAGACTTATGGCTCCTTCCATCGAAAGAGAAATGAGAAATCTCCTGACTGAAAGAGCAGAAGCAGAAGCTGTAAAGATTTTCGCAAAGAACACAGAAAGCCTCTTGATGGCACCTCCTGTCAAAGGCAAGAGAGTCATCAGTATTGACCCGGGTTACAGAACAGGCTGTAAGGTGGCAGCTCTCGACGAGACAGGCAAGTTGAAAGCATATACTACAGTGTACCCTACTGAACCTAAAAAGGATATCGCTGGCACAGAAGCTGTCCTGAAAAAGATGGTAGAAAAGTACAACATCGACATCATTGTTGTAGGTAATGGTACTGCTTCAAGAGAGACTGAAGAAGTGGTTGCAAACTTCATCAAGAAAAACAATTATCCAATTCAATATACTATCGTAAACGAAGCAGGAGCCTCCGTTTACTCTGCATCCAAGCTGGCAACGGAAGAATATCCTGACCTGGATGTTACAACAAGAGGTGCTATGTCTCTTGGCAGACGTCTGCAGGACCCTCTTGCAGAACTTGTTAAAATCGACCCTAAGAGCATCGGCGTTGGTCAGTATCAGCACGACATTAACCAGAAGCTGCTGGAAGGTGCTCTTACAAATGTAGTGGAAAACTGTGTAAACAGAGTAGGCGTTGATCTGAACACCGCTTCACCGTCACTGCTTTCTTACATTGCCGGTATCAATATGGGTATCGCAAAGAACATCGTTGCTTACAGAGAAGAAAAAGGTAAATTTACTGACAGAAAAGAACTTCTCAAAGTTTCTAAGCTGGGAGAAAAGGCCTTCGGTCAGTGTGCCGGCTTCCTCAGAATTGCTGACGGAAAAAACCCTCTTGATGCGACTTCCGTTCACCCTGAATCCTACGGCGCGGCTAAAGCAATGATGGAAAAACTGGGAGTTGACCCTGAAGCAATCCGTAAGGGTGGCGATCAGACTATCGAAAAGAAAATTAAAGAAATTTATAAGGCAAAGAGCCTTTCCCAGAGTATTGCCAAGATGGCAGAAGAACTGGGTATCGGTGAATTGACACTTACAGACATCATCGAAGAAATGAAAAAACCTGCAAGAGACCCTCGTGAAGATGCACCTCCTGTAGTTTTCAGAAACGATGTAAAGAGTTTTGAAGACCTGAAAATAGATATGGAAATGACAGGCACCGTTCGTAACGTAGTTGACTTTGGTGCTTTCGTGGATATCGGCGTTAAGAATGATGGACTTGTTCACATATCGCAAATGAGCGATAAGTACATTAAGCATCCTATGGATGTGGTTTCTGTAGGTGATACAGTAAAAGTAAAAATCATCTCCATTGACTATGACAAGATGAAAGTCGGACTGACAATGAAACTCTAAGGAGGCCAAATGGTAAATACGGTTATTTTCGATTTTGACGGAACTCTCATCGACACCAACGATGTAATTCTGGCATCCTGGCAGCACACATACAGACACTTTCTGGGTCACGATGTTTCCGTTGAACACATTACGAAGACATTTGGAGAACCGCTGATGAAAACTTTAGCCAGGGAATTTCCGGACGTACCGCCACAGGAGAGCGCAGAAGTGTACAGAACTTATCAGCGTAAAATGGCTGCAGATATGGTCAAGCTGTTCCCGGGTGTTGTTGAAATGCTTCAGACTGTTAAGGACAGAGGTTATAAAATAGGAATAGTCACATCAAGAACCAAAGAATCTACCATGAATTATCTCGAAATGTTCAATATAGGAGGCTTCTTTGACGGACTTGTAAGCTGTGATGATACCAGTATTCACAAACCTAATCCTGAGCCACTGTTAATGGGCCTTGAAAAACTAGGAGCGTCAGCAGAAGAATCCATAATGGTGGGAGACAGCATTTTTGATATAAAATGTGCTAATAATGCAGGTGTCAAGTCTGTGCTTGTAGACTGGCGCGTGGCGAGTGACAATGAGAATTTATCACAGTGTCAGATTGATTATAAAATTACTGCGCCATTGGAACTTATAAAGGTACTTGAAGAGGTGAAATAGTGCTCAATATTTTCTACGGCAGAGAAAATCTGGACAAGGAAAAGTTTATATTCAGTAATTTGGGCAAACGAGCGTTGATTATCGTTCCTGACCAATATACTCTTGAGGCGGAAAGGCAAGCTTTCCGCCATCTTGGCGTTGAAGCACTTATGGATGTTGAAATTCTTTCTCCTACAAGACTTGGAAGCAGAATTCTCGGAGAACTGGGCGGAGGCCGAAAGAATTTTATCGACAAGTATGGACGCCATATGCTCCTTTATAAGAGCGCCCTTCGACAGAGAGAATCTCTTCATGTCTTTAGAGGTATGGAGAAGAAAGCTTCCTTTCTGGAGTCGGTAAATAACTTTATTTCCGAAATGAAACAGTACGGATGCGGTGCAGAAGATTTGCTGACTATGGCCAATGAGGGAGAAAAAGATTCATACACTCAGCAAAAATTAATGGATATCTATACTTTGTTTGCTGATTATGAAAAGCAGATTGAAGGGAAATACACTGACTCGGAAGACTATGTTGACCTTTACATAAACAGAGTGTCAGAGTCCGGACTCGTTCGAGACAATCAGATTTGGATTTATGGCTTTGACAGCTTTGCACCTAAAACTATGGCACTTGTGGGACAGCTTATGGCATGTGCTGCAGATGTGAATTTGGTTATAACCTATGACCGCGGAGGTAAAGATGAGGAACTTTTTGACCTGGCGGACATGATTATATATCAAGCAGAGAAACTGGCAGATTCCTTGGCAGTTGAGTATAAAAGGCATCCGATACCTGCAGAGTATGACTGCAAAGAAAAGAAGCCGGCTTTGGTTCATCTGGAAAAAGAACTTTATGCGGTTCCTGCATCGCCAATAGACGATGTTGAAGGAGTTGCATTGGTTGAAGCAGCCAATATATATAACGAAGCAGAAAGTGCGGCTTCTTATATACTTCATTTGGTAAGAGATAAGGGATTAAGATACAGAGATATTCTGCTTTTGTGCAACGATATGGAAACGAGGGGTGAAATACTTGTAAGGGTATTCGAAGAGTATGGAATTCCTCTGTTCACCGACATAAAAAAAGATATTCTGTCTAATCCTGTGGTTCAAACCATCATATCGTTATTAGACGTTGTAGTTGAAAAATACAGGACTGAAGATGTTTTTAAACTACTCAAATCGGGATTTGGCGATTTGTCGAGCGACGAACTTGCCGACTTGGAGAACTACAGCATTAAATACAAAATCAAAGGATATCTTTGGAAAAAACCTTTTTTGAGAGGCAAATTGGAATACGGTGAAGAAGGGCTTGCGGTGCTGGAAACCCTGCGTCAAAAAGCAATAAACCCTGTGCTGCCTTTGGAACCGATTTTCAAAGCAGATTCTACAGGTGAATTCATAAAAGGTTTTTACAAGTATCTGACAGACCAAATAAATCTTCCTGAAAAGATACTTGGGTTTATAGGAGAACAAGAAGAAAAAGGATTTTGGGATTTGGCCGATGAAACGGCTCAGATTTGGCAAAGTCTGGTCAATATATTAGACCAGATTTATGACATAATGGGGAATGATGAATTCGAGGCAGACTCTTTTAGAGATATTTTCGTTACCGGATTGTCACAGGTGCAGATAGGTCTGCTTCCGCCTACAGAAGACGGTCTCGTGATGGGAACCGTGCAGAGAAGCAGAAGCGGAAGGGTTAAAGCAGTTGTTGTGGTAGGTGCTAACGAGGGAGTGCTACCTCAGGAAAAGCCTTCTCAAGGGATTTTTTCCGCAGAAGAAAGAGAACTTTTCCGTCAAAAAGGAAGGGAACTCTGTAAGGTGGATTCCGTAAGATTTATGGAAGAAAAGATGGCTATCTACAGAAACCTTACGGGTGCAACAGACTATCTATGGATGAGTTACAGCATAGCTGACGGTGAAGGCAATCAAACTAAACCGTCGAGCGTTTTCGGTAAGATGAAAGAACTCTTCCCCGACGTTCAGGTTGAGAGAGACGTCCTTAACAGAGAAGATGCTAAAGCACTTATAAACAGCAAAACCAGCGGACTCAGACACTTGTCAAAGGCGCTGCAGGATTTGAGCGAAGGGGTTCCTGTGTCAAGTCAGTGGGCGGAAACTCTGCGCTGGTTTGAGGAAAATAAACAAGAAACGATTGAAAAACTAAAAGAAGGAATCGCATTTACAAACAAGCAGGAGGCACTAGGAAGTTCTGCAGCAGAAGCAATTTTCAAAAAAGATCTGACTAAGGCGATGTCTTTGAGCCCGTCGAGGCTTGAGAAGTTTTCCAGATGTCCATTCTCTCATTTGGTACTGTATGGTCTGCGCCCTGAAGAACGCCGCATTTTTGAAGTGGCTCCTCGGGAAATAGGAGATATTTATCACCAGTGCCTTATGGAAATGACCAAGGAGCTGACTGTGGATGGCCTGGAAATAACCGATGAAAAATCTCCGTGGATGACAATAACGCGAGAAGAGTGCGACCAAATTGTTTCAAAAGAAATGGAGAAAATAGCCTCTGAATACAGAGAAGGCGTTTTTGTGGATAATGCAGCCAGCGAATACAGAACCGGCAGAGTACTGGAAATATGTCAGGAAGTCTGCTGGACTGCCGTTGAGCAGGTAAGATGTGGCCACATCAAGTCAATAATGCCGGAGGTTGCTTTCGGAAGATTCGGCAAAATACCTCCGATAACTGTAGAACTTGATAATCAAAAGGTCTTTATCGAGGGGATTATCGACAGAGTCGACATACTGTCAGACGACAAAGTTAAAATTATAGACTATAAGACCGGAAATGAATCATTCAGCGTAGCTGAGGCGGAACAAGGCTACAGACTGCAGCTTATGCTTTACCTGCAAGCCGCCTGCAAGGATGAGTACAAACCGGCAGGTGTATTCTACTTTAAAATAAAAGAACCGAGCATAGATCTTTCTGCTAGGGATATAGATAAGGAAACTCTCGAAAAGGAAATCCGGAAGTCCTTTAAGCTGGATGGGGTTATGGTTGACGACCCTCTGGTAATCAAAGATATCGCCGGTGAGTTCGAAGGCTTTTCCGAAATTGTACCTATCAGAGCGACGAAAGAGGGCATAAAAAACAGCGGTAAAGAAGGTCTTCTTACTGAAGAGGAGTTTGCAGCCCTTCAAAAAGCTGTTCGTGACAACGTCGGACAAGCTGTCCGCGATCTGATGGACGGCAAAATCCAGGCTCATCCGATGAAGACAAAAGAACGCTCGGCCTGTGCATTTTGCCAATACAAAGGTATATGCCGATTTGATACGGTCTTTGACAACTGTAAATATAACATAATAAGATAAGGAGACTGATATGGAAACGGAACGTTTAATAATCAGAGAATCTGTTTGGGAGGATATAGAAATATTTCATAAGTGGGAACAGATGCCGGAAGTGACAGAGTTTTTCAGCATCAGAGATGGTCAAACCAAGGAAGATGTAATAAGAAAATTCGTAGCAGATGACAATAACCCACAATCAAAGCAGCTCACTATTATCCTTAAGGAAACAGGTAAGCCTATCGGCAGAATCGTCCTTGGAGACATTGAAGATGGCTGGAAAGCGGAAATCTGGCGTATTTACATAGGGGAACTGGAACTGCGAGGCAAAGGGCTTGGAAAAGAAGCTATGAAAGCGATGATGAAATATTGCTTCGAAGAGCTGGGCCTTGAACGTGTGTATCTTGACCACTACACAGGAAATCCTGCATCATATCTGTACTTGTCTTTGGGCTTTAAGTACGAAGGTGTCCTTCGCAAAAATTGTCGTAAGAACGGGATACTGTACGATGTACATTTGATGTCTATGCTGAAAGAAGAATATATAGAATTATACAAATAAAATACAAAGGAGAGTTCAATTTGAACTCTCCTTTTTCTTATTTACTTAGTTCACCTCTCAAATCGGTTTCCATCAAATCTTTAATGCGTTTTGTGGAATAGCCGCAGCTGAAGAGGTAATAAAGTTTGGTTACTGCTGCTTCTGTAGTCATATCATATCCACTGACAGCGCCCGCTTCTTTGAGAGGGCTGCTGGTTGCATAAGCTCCAAGCATAGTTGAACCGTGGAGACATTGACTGCAAACAGTTACGATTGTACCTTTGTCAAAGGCCTTCTGGATGATTCCCGGAAGGTCGTTGTTATAACTTGGAATATTGCCTGCACCGAAGGTTTCGAGTACGATTCCCCTGAGCTTATCAGTCATAATAGATTCAAAAAGATTGAACTGAATTCCCGGGAAGAACTTCAGAACACCAATAGGAACCTGATGCATAGGTCTGAAGTTAAAGGTTCCGTACTGCGGAGGTGTCAGCAGAGCAGCACTGTTATATTTGATATCAATACCAACCTTAGCCAGTACAGGGTAATTTGGTGATTCAAAGGCAACCAATTGGTCGGCAGATACTTTGGTTGAGCGATTTCCCCTCAAAAGTTTACCGCCGAAATAAAGGCAGACTTCACGTGCTACGCCTTCCGCTGCGATAATCATTGAGTCGATAATGTTATCACGGCCATCACTTCTCAATTTGCACAAAGGAATCTGAGAACCTGTAAGAATGACAGGTTTGTTGAGGTTTTCAAGCATAAAGGAAAGGGCAGATGCGGTATAGGACATAGTGTCTGTGCCGTGAAGAATCACAAACCCGTCGTAGTCCTCATAATGCTGGTCAATAGTACTTCCGATTGCATCCCAGTGTTCGGCTGTCATATTTGAAGAATCAAGAAGGGGATCGAATTCAATTACTTCCCATTCAGGCATTGCCGCATCTTTGAGTTCGGGCATTTCATCGAGAAGAGAGGCCAAGAACCCTTTTTGCGGTGCATATCCTTGCTCTGTAGGCACCATACCGATAGTGCCTCCTGTATTTAAAATGCAAATTTTCTTTTTCATAACAATCTCCGTAAAAGGTATATATTTATGAATATAATACCACAGAGGGCGTATACATTTCAATTATTCAATAGGAGCACATTTACCTTGTTGCAGACGTGTGCCGAAGTAAATGTATTATATCAAGGAAAATATATTATATACTTGAGAAAAATCACAGAATTAGGTAAAATATAGATAATATTGTATTAAAAAAATTATGACATAGTTAGGAGAAGGATCATGGAAAACAGATACCCTAGACTGGAAGTTAATTTAGAACATTTAAGACACAACGTTGTTAACATTGTTGAAAAGTGCGGAGCACACGGCATTCAGATTGCAGGCGTAATCAAAGGCGCAACAGGTCTTCCTGAAGTAGCCAAAGCTTATGATGAAGGCGGCGCAGCAATGATAGCATCTTCAAGACTTGAACAGCTTCAGGCAGCAAAAGATGCAGGTATCGAAAAGCCACTGATGCTTATCAGAATTCCAATGCTTTCTGAAGTAAAGGAAGTTGTTAAACTGACAGATATCAGCCTTAACAGCGAAATGGAAGTAATCAAGGCTCTCAATCAGGCAGCAAGAGAAGAAGGGAAACTTCATAAAGTTATTTTGATGGCGGATCTGGGCGACCTTAGAGAAGGTTTCTGGGACAAAGATGAACTTATTGAAGCTTGTGAATACATAGAGAATAAAATGATCAATGTTCAGCTTGTAGGTATCGGAACTAATTTAGGTTGTTATGGTTCAGTTATGGCTACAGTTGAAAAACTGGAAGAACTTTGCGAACTGGCGGAAGCTGTTGAAGCTAAGCTGGGCCGTGAACTGGAATATGTGGCAGGCGGAGCAACAAGCAGCTTGACCAGAATCTGGGATCACGACATTCCTAAGAAGATTAACCTTCTGAGAATCGGCGAAGGTATCCTGACAGCCCTCGATATGGGAAGATTCTATGGATATGATATAAGTGAACTTTATCAGGACGTTTTCAAACTGAAGGCAGAAGTAATCGAAGTTAAGAATAAACCTACACATCCTGTAGGAACAATTACAATTGATGCCTTTGGACAGACTCCTGAATATGTGGACAGAGGAATCAGAAGAAGAGCGCTCCTGGGTGTGGGCAGAGTTGACTACGGTCATTGGGAAGACCTTATTTGCTGCGAAGAAGGTGTTGAAGTTATCGGAGCATCTTCAGACCACACAATCGTTGACGTTGAAGATGCAGTTAAAGATTATAAAGTCGGCGATATTATGGAATTTGAAATTTGTTATTCAACTTTAGTTTATGTAACATCCAGTGACAATGTAAATATCGTTTTCGTATAGTTTGCGAAGGATAATAAAAAATGGAAAAACAATATCCAAAATTTATAATAAATCTTCCCTATTTGAGCGAAAATGTTGCACAGGTTAAATCACGCTGCAGAGCTCAAGGCATTGAAATCGCAGGGATTATCAAAGGAATTAACGCTGTTCCTGAAGTTGCAAAAGCATATGAGGAGGGCGGGGTTGAGATTCTTGGAACTTCCCGATTAGAACAAATAAGGAAAATCAAAGAGTATGGCGTCAAAACGCCTATGATGTACATCAGAATCCCTATGCTCAGCGAACTTGAAGAAGTGGTCGAACTTTGTGAAATAAGTCTGGCTTCCGAAATTGAAGTTTTAAAGGCCATTAATGAAGAAGCAAAGCGACAGGGCAAAGTCCACAAAATTATGCTGATGCAGGATGTGGGAGATCTGCGCGAAGGATTTTTCATTGTAGAAGAGTTGGTAGAAGCCGCACGGATGATAGAGTTTGATTTAGAAAATCTCCATCTTTGGGGCGTAGGCACCAATGTGGGCTGCTATGGAGCCCTCGAACCGACAGTAGAGACCCTCAGCAAAGTAGCTTCGGCAGCGGAAGAAATAGAGAAGGCAATAGGACGCGAATTGGAAATCGTATGCGGCGGCGGAAGCAGCAGCCTGATGCGAGTATGGGATCGCAATATGCCTCCGAAAATCAACTATCTCAGAGCCGGAGGCGAAATTATGCTTGCCTACACCAATCAGGTGGTTTACGGGTATGATGAAAGTTTTTTGCACAGCGATGCATTTCAGCTTGATGCTGAAATCGTAGAAGTCAAGAAAAAACCTGATAAAGAAGGCCATATGCGAAAAAAAGCCTTAATTGCGCTGGGGACAGCCGATTACTGTAATCTGGACGGGCTGCATCCTAAGGATCCGGGAGTCAGAATACTGACCGGTTTTCAGGACTATACGCTCCTTGATGTGGAAGATGCACAGAAGGATTATAAGGTGGGCGACATAATACGCTTCGATTTGAGCTATTCCGGTATGGTTTATTTAGCAAAGAGCCCGGGCGTAAAGCTTGAATTCATTGACAAGTAGCCATTTGTGGGTTATAATATTTGGCACGGCTATATACAAGGTCGAAAGGAGAAATATAAATAATGTCAGAAGAAATTTTATTAACCCAGGAAGGGTATGACAAAATAGTTGCAGAACACGAAGAATTAGTTTCAGTAAGAAGAAAGGAAGTTTCCGAAAGATTAAAGGAAGCTATCTCCTACGGAGACATTTCCGAAAACGCTGAATATGATTCTGCAAAGAATGAACAGGCTGAACTGGAAGAAAGAATCCTTAAGCTTGAAAATATGATTCGTAAGGCTACAATCATTAACGAAGCAGATATGACAAATGATGTAGTTAAGGTTGGTCTGACTGTTAAAGTTTTAGATGTTGAACTGGGAGAAGAAGACGAATACACAATCGTAGGTTCAACAGAAGCTGATCCGTTCGGCGGCAAGCTTTCCAATGAATCAGAACTTGGCAAAGGCCTTTTAGGAAAGAAAAAAGGCGACGAAATTGAAATCATTGTTCCGGATGGAATTCTGAAGTATAGAGTGTTAGACATCACTAAGTAAGTGCAGGCAGAGAGGTACTAAAAAAATGAGTGAAGAAATGAAGAACACACAAGTTCCTGAAGAACAGGAAGTTGAAGTTACAGAAGAAAGTTTAAATGAGCTTCGCAAAATCAGAAGAGAAAAGTTAAAGGCCCTTCAGGAAGCAGGCCGCAACCCATTCCTTCAGGAAACATGGGATGTAACTGCTCACAGTATGGACATCAAGGATAATTTCCTTGCGATGGAAGAACAGGAAGTTTCCTGTGCCGGCAGAATTATGGCATTTAGAAATATGGGTAAGGCTTCCTTTATCGATATCCAGGATAAACAGGGAAGAATCCAGTGCTATGTCAGAAAAGATGAAATCGGCGAAGAAGAATATAAATGGTTCAAGACTTACGACATCGGTGATATCGTAGGCGTTGAAGGTACAGTATTTAAGACAAAGCACGGAGAAATCTCCATTAAGGCTACAAATGTTGTTTTACTGTCAAAGTCACTCCAGATGCTTCCTGATAAGTGGCATGGACTGAAAGACACTGACCTCAGATACCGTCAGAGATACATTGACCTGATTGTAAATCCTGAAGTTAAAGAAACTTTCATCAAGAGAGCTAAAATTATCAAAGAAATCAAGAGAGTTCTGGAAGAAGAATACGGCTACTTAGAAGTTGATACACCAATCCTGACAACTATCGCAGGTGGAGCAAACGCAAGACCTTTCAACACTCACCACAACACTCTGGATCTGGATATGAAGATGAGAATCTCCAACGAACTTTACTTAAAGAGACTGATTGTTGGCGGTCTTGACAGAGTATACGAAATGGGTAAGATGTTCCGTAACGAAGGTATGGACAGAAACCACAACCCTGAGTTTACAAGTATGGAATGTTACATGGCTTACGGCAATATGGAAAGCGTAATGGATGTAACTGAACAGTTAGTATACAAAGCTGCATTAGCTGCAAACGGAACTCCAATTATTACTTACCAGGGTAAGGAATTTGATGTAACTCCTCCTTGGAGAAGACTGGATATGACAGATGCAGTTAAGGAGATCACAGGTGTTGATTTCCACAAGCTGGACTCTGATGAAGAAGCAAGAGCAGCTGCTATTGCATACGGTATGGACGCAGAAGAAGTTAAGGAAATGCCTCGTGGCAAGATTATCGCAGAAATGTTCGAAGAATACTGCGAAGATGTTCCTGGCTACTTAGACGGACCTGTATTCGTAGTAGGACATCCTGTTGAAATATCACCTCTTGCAAAGAGAGACCCTCAGGATCCAAGAATTACAAGAAGATTCGAAGGTTACATCAACGGCTGGGAAATCTGTAATGCGTTCTCCGAGCTGAACGACCCAATCGACCAGTTTGAAAGATTTACAGTACAGCAGGCTCAGCTTGACTCCGGCGCTGACGACGAAGCTCACCCAATGGATATGGACTTCGTAAATGCTCTGGAAGTTGGTTTACCTCCAACAGGCGGACTGGGCGTAGGTATCGACAGAGTAATTATGTTAATCTGCGATGCTCCAAGCATCAGAGACATCATCCTCTTCCCAACAATGAAGCCATTAGAATCCGAAAAGAAAAAGGCTCCTGTTGTTGAAGAAGAAAAAGTTGACCTTTCAACTATCGACTTCTCTAAGGTAGAAATCGAACCTCTATTTGAAGAATTCGTAGACTTTGATACATTCTCAAAGTCCGACTTCAGAGCAGTAAAGGTTAAGTCCTGTGAAGCAGTTCCTAAGTCTGCTAAGTTATTAAAGTTCGTATTAGATGACGGTACAGATACTGACAGAATTATCTTAAGTGGTATCCACCCTTACTACGAACCTGAAGAATTAGTTGGTAAGACACTGGTTGCAATCACAAATCTGCCACCAAGAAAGATGATGGGTATCGAATCTAACGGTATGCTGTTATCCGCTATCCACAGCGAAGAAGGAGAAGAAAAGCTGAACCTCTTAATGGTTAGCCCAAGAATCCCTGCAGGTGCTAAATTATATTAATTAAAACAGACAAAATAGGTTATGATTTGAAAATCCCCCTTTACTGAACAGAATCAGCAGAGGGGGTTTTGTGCTATACTGAAACAAGAGAGGTGGCATATGTTTTTAGAAAGATTCAGAATACCGATTGAAGAAGAGAGTACACTGCTTGAACGCAGAGCAGAATACAACGGCGGCAAATTCGGATACATAGATAATCCATACCCGTGCTTTCTGTTTGCTAAAAAGGAGTTGTCAGAGATAAAGTTTGACAAAATTACTATATTTTACGGCGGCAACGGTTCCGGAAAGAGTACTCTGCTCAATCTTATTGCCGAAAAGTTAAATTTGCGGCGCATCGCGCCTTTCAATTCCGGCGAAATGTTTGAATCTTACGTTGAAAACTGCCAATACGAAACGGGCTGTGACGAAGAAGGTTTTCGTAACAAGATCCCCGGCGGCAGCAGCATAATTACGAGTGACGATATCTTTGATTATATGCTTACCGTCAGAACTGCCAGCGATGAAATCGGCGAAAACAAACAGATTGCAAGAGAAAAATGGACGGATCTGAAATACGGAGAAAACATTCGATTCGGAAGTCTTAAGGATTATGAAGCATTTCATATGCAGGTTATGTCCAGAAGAAAATCCGTATCCAGGCGTCAGTTTATAAGAAACACGGCAGGGAACGAACTGGAATTGTACAGTAATGGAGAAACAGCACTGCAATATTTTAACGCAAGACTAAAGAATGACACATTATATTGCCTGGACGAGCCTGAAAACAGTCTTTCTCCGAAAATGCAGCTTGAGTTGGTAAAGAGACTGGAAGAAAAAGCCTATTATTGCGGCTGCCAATTCATAATAGCTACCCATTCGCCGTTCTTGTTGGCATTGGACGGAGCCAAAATTTATGACCTGGACAGTTCCCCTGTGGAGACTAAAAAATGGTGGGAACTTGAAAATACGCAGATTTACTATGAATTTTTCAAAAAACACGAAAAATTATTTAAAAATTTTATTTAGGAATGATTATTATTCTCAAAACGGTGTATATAATACTCAAGAGAGAGAAACAATACATAATTAAGGAGGATAATGTTATGTTAGATAAAAAAGTAAAAGAATTATTAAATCAGCAAATTGAAAAAGAACTGTATTCAGCTTATTTATACTTAGACTTTTCAGATTATTTCTATGATTTAGAACTTAACGGTTTCGGCAATTGGTATCAGATTCAGGCGCAGGAAGAACGCGACCATGCGATGATGTTCCTTCAGTATCTGAGAGACAACGGAGAGAGAATCAGATTTGAAGCGATTGCAAAACCTGAAATTGAAAGCGAATGTCCAAAGTGCATTCTGGCACAGGGACTGAAGCATGAACAGTATGTAACTTCACTG
>JAFSHN010000038.1 GCA_017440275.1 Bacillota bacterium
CAGAAGAACTCCTCCTGTTAGAATGTAGTTGCGGTCTGCCAACTGCAACACACAACAGAAGGAGGACATTCAAATGAGTATGAATGACATTCATAGTTTATCGCATTCCAAATGGAATTGCAAATACCACGTGGTCTTCGCACCGAAATATAGAAGAATGGTATTTTATGCTGAAAAGAAAGTTGCAATAGGACAAATATTGAGAAAGCTTTGTGAGTGGAAAGGTGTAAATATTCTCGAAGCAGAAATTTGCCCAGATCATGTTCACATGCTTTTGGAAATACCACCAAAGCTTTCGGTGTCAAGCTTCATGGGGTATTGAAAGGAAAAAGTAGTACGATGCTATACGAGCAATTCAGCGAACTTAAGTACAAATACAGAAACCGAGAATTCTGGTGCAAAGGTTACTATGTAGACACAGTAGGCAAAAATGAAGCTAGAATTGCGGAGTATATAGCAAAACAACTTGAAGAAGATAAATTGGGAGAACAATTAGCTATAACTGAAACGGGAGCGTTTAAACCAGTGAAACGCAAAGGATAGTGCCACGCAGTTGGCAGAACCGTTTACACGTTTGACGTGTCACGCGAGGAACAGAGGGCTTTGCCCGCATAAGAAAAACCACGCGTTTGACGCGTGGATTCTTTTTTGGTCGGGGTGGCAGGATTTGAACCCGCGGCCCACTGGTCCCAAACCAGTTGCGCTACCAAACTGCGCTACACCCCGAAATGTATGCGTTTTTCGAACGATATATATTATAACACTGTTGCACAAAGAATGCAAATGGAATTTTAAATAGCTGATAATTCCTTAAAAAGCCCTAAAACTGCAGTAAAATGGAACTGCAACTCTGATTGGAAGTCTCGTTGATCAAGGAATTCCATTATTGTATGTAAAACAGTAATGTTTACGGAACTGTCTCGATAGTTATAGGGGAGTTTGTTCCATTATATTAGTTTTTCGAGACCTGAAATGGAATTATGGTTCGAAAAAATGAGAGAAACTTTATTAGAATTCCATTTTAGTAGTTTGTTATTGATGAAAATGGAACATTGAGGGTTCTCATCAAGAATAAAGAGGTTGGTGGTTCTCAGGGGACGGGGTTCGAACTCCATAAACGTCAAAAAAAGATAAGAGATAGTCGAATGACTATCTCTTATCTTTTGGTGGAGAATAAGGGGTTCGAACCCTTGACCCCCTGCGTGCAAGGCAGGTGCTCTCCCAGCTGAGCTAATTCCCCATAAATTAGTTGCATTATATCACTGGAACATTGACAATGCAATATGCTTTTTGATAAAAATTGTGAAAATATACAGTTTTTTTGACGCAAAAGAGAGAAAATTTAACAAGATAAAATTGTATTAATCACAAAGAAATCACAGATGTTTTATTGGCTTTTTTGGCATTTTATGATAATATAAACTATGTATGGGTGTGCCCATACGAAAGGAGGACAATTATGAGAATTATTCTTGATGGAATGGGTGGAGACAACGCTCCTGCATCCGTAGTTGAAGGAGCAGTTTTAGCATCTAAAAAAATTGAACATATAATTGCAATTATTGGACAGGAAGAGTTAATTAACGCTGAACTGGCAAAATATAAATTTGATTCAGATAAGATTGAAGTAATCGATGCAAGAGAAGTTATTTCCAATGACGATGCACCTGTAAGAGCAGTGCGTTCAAAGAAGGATTCCTCAATTGTAAAAGGAATTAACCTTGTGAAAAACGGAGAAGGAGATATCTTCATTTCTGCAGGCAGCACAGGGGCTCTTCTGGCCGGCGGTCTTTTTATCCTGGGAAGAATTCAGGGTATTGACAGACCTGCATTGGCATCCGTTTATCCAATCCTTGGCAAGAAACCTTCATTGCTGGTTGATGCAGGTGCAAATGCTGAATGTAAGCCTAATAACTTATTAGAATTCGGTGTTATGGGCAGCATTTACATGGAAAAGGTTATCGGAAGAGAAAATCCAAGAGTAGGTCTTGTAAACCTGGGTGCAGAAGCAGCTAAAGGAACAACATTGACAAAAGCTGCATATGATCTTCTTGAACAGAGCCATCTGAACTTCGTTGGTAATGTGGAAGCAAGAGAAGTTCCAAAGGGAGCTTGCGATGTAATCGTAGCAGATGGTTTTACAGGAAATGTTATCTTAAAGCTTACTGAAGGGCTGGCATGGAACATTCTGCAGCTTATCAAAAAGAAATTTACAGAAGGAACTAAGGCTAAATTAGGAGCAGCACTTCTTATTGATAAGATTAATGATTTAAAGAAGAATTTTGACTATTCAGAATACGGTGGAGCACCGATTCTGGGTGTAAAGGGACCTATCGTTAAGATGCACGGTTCTTCAAGCGCAAATGCAGTAATGAACACTATTTTAAAAGGAATTCCTTACGTAGAAGGAAATGTAGTAGACACAATTCAAAACTCCGTACTTGAAATTGAGGAGATTACTTTAAGTGAACACGAATAATTTTAGCGAGTTTGAAAACAGAATAGGACATAAGTTTAACGAAATCTTTTATTTGGAAAGAGCACTTACACACAGTTCATATAACAAAGAGAAGAACACAAAGCATCAGGATAATGAGAGACTTGAGTTTTTGGGAGACGCTTTCCTTGATGCCATAATCAGTGCTGAAATTTTTACCAAGATGAAAGGCGTAACTGAAGGTAAGCTGACAAAGACAAGAGCTTTGATTGTATGCGAGAGTTCCTTGGTAAGAGTAGCTAACAAGTATGACCTGGGTAATTACATGTATATGGGTCACGGTGAGGAAAGCACAGGCGGTCGACACAAGGATTCAATCCTTGCAGATGCGATGGAGGCAATTATAGGTGCTTTATATCTTGATGCAGGTTACGAAGTAACTAAAAATTTTGTGGTCAATTCTTTCAAAGACATTATAAGAGAGGCCGTTGATGGGAAACTGTTTTCAGACTATAAGTCAGAAGTGCAGGAAGTACTTCAAAAGAAGGCTAAAAATATCAGTATTACCTATGAAACTGAAAGAGAAGAAGGTCCTGCTCATGACAAGACTTTCTTTGTGAATCTGCGCTGTAACGGCAAAGTTATGGGCAGCGGTATAGGAAAAAGCAAAAAAGAAGCAGAACAAAAGGCAGCTAAAGCAACACTTGAGAAGCTTTAGAAAAGGAGAGACAATAGATGTATTTTAAGCGACTGGAAATGCACGGTTTTAAGTCATTTGCGGAACCGGCAGTAATTGAATTCCACGAAGGGGTAACTTGTATCGTGGGTCCTAACGGAAGCGGCAAGAGTAATATCAGTGACGCAATCCGCTGGGTACTCGGTGAGCAGAGTCCTAAGATGCTTCGTGGCGGCAAGATGGAAGAAGTTATTTTCGCCGGTACTGCCAACAGAAAATCAAGAGGTATGGCAGAAGTAACCCTGGTTATTGATAATAAAACAGGGATTCTTCCTATTGACTATAATGAAGTTGCAATTACCCGTCGTATGTATCGTTCGGGCGAGAGTGAGTATCTGATTAATAACAATCAGTGCCGTCTCCGTGACATACGTGAGCTTATAATGGATACAGGTATTGGTGTAGACGGTTATTCTCTTATAGGGCAAGGTAAGATTGCAGATCTTGTAAGTAACAAGCCTGAAAGCAGAAGAGAAATCTTCGAAGAAGCTGCCGGTGTTGTAATGTACAAGAGTAAGAAAACCGAAGCTGAGAAAAAACTGGCAGGAGCATCAGGAAATCTTGAAAGAGTAAACGACATCATCGGAGAAATTGAAAGCCGTATCGACAGTCTGCGTGAAGACAGCATCAAGGCAGAAGAATACATCGGACTTAAAAAGCGCTTCGAAGAATTAGAAATAAACATTACACTTAAAAGCATAGATAAGCTGGAAGAAGGCAATAGTGCAGTAAAGGACGATATTGCAGAGCTGGCAAAAAAGATTGAAGACTTATTACTGGAAAAGAAAGTAATCGATCAGCAGCTTGCTGAAAGCAGACAGAAACATGAGCATCTTGAACAACTGGCCGATGAAGCACGAGCAAAACATCTGGCAAGAGTTGATGAAATCAATAAGTTAACTAACAAGAGCCAGTTAGACAAAGAGCGTCTTAATACCATTGACAGAGACTTTACAAGAGTTGAAGAAGAAATTGATGTTTTGGCTCAAAAGAAAGACAGAGAAACCAAGAATGCCGTTGAAATAGAAAGCCAGAAGACAGAGGTTGAATCAAACCTTGCAAAGGCTGAAGAAACATTGACACAAAAGATTTTTGCGCATAGCGAAGTTTCATCTAAACTCGCAGGTTTACTTGAAGAAGTTGATGAAAACAGAAATAAAATGTTTTCTTTCTTCAATGAAAGTTCATCTAAGAAGTCAGAAGCCGGCAGTATGGAAAGTTACAAGTCTTCACTGATTCAGAGAAAAGAAGAGATTCTTTCGGAAAACAAGCGTTTCGCAGAAAGAATCGAAGAATCGGGAAAGGAACTTGAAGCAGCAAAGGCTGAAAAAGAGGCACTGTCAAAGACTTTGGCAGATTTGTCAGCTTTAGTAAAGTCAGAAAAGCAGAAGGCGGCTGAGCTTCAGGAAAAGCAGAAAACTTTAGCTAAAGAAGCTAGTCATCTGACAATTCAAATCAGCCAGCAGTCAGCAAGAAAAAAGACTATCGAGGAAATGGAATCTAATTACGAAGGTTATAACAATGCAGTTAGATTCATTATGAAGAGCAATATTAAAGGCATAGAAGGCGTTGCAGCAGACTTGATGAAAGTTCCTGCAGGCTTTGAAGTTGCAGTTGAAACAGCTCTGGGAGCAGCTCTTCAGAATGTTATTTGTAAGACAGATAATGATGCCAAGGCGGCTGTTCGTGCCCTCAAGGATAACAGAGCAGGAAGACTTACATTCCTCCCTGTGGAATCCGTCAGCGGAGGCAAGGCAAATCTTCCGCAGGCTGTGGCAGGTGCAGCAGGATGCAAAGGCATTGCATCAGATATAGTTGAATACGATAGCAAGTACGAAGGAATTTTCCGTTATCTTCTTGGAAGAGTTGCTATAGTAGACACTATGGAAAACGCTATTGAGTTTTCCAAGAAAGCAGGACAAGGTGTTCGTTTTGTTACTCTTGAAGGGGAAGTTGTAAATGCCAGCGGCGCGATTACCGGTGGTAAGTACAAAAATGCTACAGCTAACCTCCTGGAAAGAAAAAGTGAAATAGATAATCTTGCACAAAAAATCGCTGCAAGTGAAAAGGCTTTAAACGAAAACCAGAAAAATTCAGAGGCTGTAGCGATGCAGATTGCTGCAGTTACAGAGTCTGTTGAAAAGAAGGAAGCGCAGGAAAAAACTCTTCAGATTGAAGCACTCAGCCTTGATTCTAAAATAAGCTCTGCAGAAAACCTTTGCAATGAAATGACAGCAGGTGGCCAGAGACAAAAACAGCAGCTTGAGACTATAGATAAGGATTATATCAGAGTTGAAAAACAGGCTGAAGAACTGCTGAAAGAAGCTGAGGATTGTAAGGCTAAAGGCGATGACGCCAAGGCTAAAATCCAATCTTTAATGAAGGAACATGATTCCATTAAAGAAGAAGTTGATAAAGCTTCAGACGAAATTACTACTGCAAGAATCGACAAAACAAACTGGGATGGTCAGAAAGAACATCTGCAGCAAATGCTTTCCAGAGTAAAAGAAACCATTGCCGATTACAGCAGCCAGATTGAAGCCAAAGAAATGCAGCTTGAATCTTTTGAAAAGGAAAAGAATGAAATCCTTTTCGGTTCAGACGATGTTGAAGAAATCGTAAAGTCCAAGACCGGCGAAAAGCAGGAATTGGAAGAATATATTGCTCAGGTAACTAAAGAGAGAACGGAATTGAATCAGGCTCTTGAAGAAATGACTCAGAAACAGATTTCTTTCGGAGACAGACTGAATTCTTATCAGGATCAGAAGTATCAGGAAGAAATTAAGCTTTCTAAAAACGAAACTCTTCTTGAAACTTACAAGCAGAAACTTTGGGATGATTTTGAAATTTCGTATCTTCAGGCTATTGAATACAGAAAAGAAGACTTTGTTATGTCAACGGCACAGAAGGAAAGCAGGGAAATCAAGAACCGCCTCAAAGAACTGGGAGATGTAAATGTAGGCTCAATTGAAGAATACGCAAAAGTAAGCGAAAGATATGAATTCCTTACAACTCAGAGAGCAGACATTACTCAGGCTATGGAGCAGCTGCAGGATATTATCGCAGATATGGAAAAGACAATTAAGACTAAGTTCAAAGAAAACTTCGACAAGATTGTAGTGAACTTTGAAGAAATATTTAAGAAGCTTTTCGGCGGCGGTCATGCAGAACTTCGTCTTGATAATGAAGATAATCCTCTTGAAGCAGGTATTGAAATCATTGCACAGCCGCCCGGAAAGAAACTGCAGAATATCAACCTCATGTCCGGTGGTGAAAAGACAATGACTGCCATCGCTCTGATGTTTGCAGTGCTCAAGACTACCCCTACTCCGTTCTGTATTCTGGACGAAGTGGAAGCAGCTCTGGACGACAGCAATATAGACAGATTTGCAAATTATCTGCGTAATTTCGAGGACATTCAGTTTACAATTGTTACTCACCAGAAGGCTACCATGGAGCATGCCGATGTGCTTTACGGCGTGACAATGCCTGAACAGGGTATTTCCAAGGTGCTTTCACTGAGACTGGGAGATAATTTCGACTTATAATAAAGGGGGACATTTATGTCATTATTTTCAGAAAAAAAATCTTTCTTCGGAAGATTATCAGAAAAAATCAGTGACGTTGTTATGCTTCGCAGCGCTGTAGACGAAGATTTGATGGACGAACTTGAAGAAGTACTAATCACATCAGATATTGGTATGGATACAACGATGCATATCATGGAAGAACTCCGCAGTCACATTAAAAATCAAAATATTACAAGTCCGGAGGGAGTAACTGATGCCCTTAAGGACATTATGATAAAAATTGTGGACAAAGGTGATAGACAGAAATTGTCTGAAGAAAGCCCTTTGATTATTCTTGTTATCGGAATTAACGGAGGCGGTAAGACTACCACTATCGGTAAACTTGCCCATAAATGCAAAAAACAAGGAAAGACAGTTATGCTGGCAGCAGCTGATACATTCAGAGCGGCGGCAGCAGAACAACTTGTTATATGGGGACAGCGCAACAATGTTAACGTAATCAAACATCAGGAAGGTGCAGACCCGTCAGCAGTTATTTATGACGCAGTTCAGTCAGCAAAGGCAAAAGATATTGACATTCTCATTTGTGATACAGCCGGCAGACTTCAAAATAAAAAGAACTTGATGACAGAACTGGAAAAGATGAACCGTATTATTGACAGAGAGTTTCCTGAAGCTGCAAGAGAGACGTTGCTGATACTTGATGCCACAACAGGAAAGAATGCAGTTTCACAGGCAAAGGAATTCGGTCAGGTTGCAGATTTAACAGGAATTGTGCTGACTAAACTGGATGGTACAGCCAAAGGCGGAATCGCAATTACAATTGCGGATGAGTTTGATATGCCGATAAAATATATCGGCGTAGGAGAAGGAATTGAAGACTTAAAAGATTTCGTTCCTGAAGAATTCATAGGAGGAATTTTCAATGAGTAAACCTATAGTTGCCATCGTAGGCAGACCAAATGTAGGTAAATCTACTTTTTTCAATAAGATTGTCGGCAGACGTGTTTCTATAGTTGAAGACACTCCCGGCGTAACAAGAGACAGAATTTATGCGGAAGCAGAATGGAACAATGTTCACTTTGCACTCATAGACACAGGTGGTATTGAGCCTGACAGCGAGGATATTATCCTGTCCCAGATGAGAGAACAGGCTCAGATTGCCATGGATATGGCTGACGTTATTCTTTTCATTACTGACGGCAAGGATGGCCTTACACATGCAGACCGTGAAGTGGCAATGATGCTCATGAGAACGGGTAAGAGAGTTATTTTAGTGGTTAACAAAATTGATAACCCGACTAAACTCCCTGATGATTTTTATGACTTCTGGGAACTGGGTCTTGGTGAACCTATTCCGATTTCCGCTGCCAATATGCTCAATTTCGGTGATGTTCTTGATGAAATCGTTAAGAGCTTCCCTGATGATGCGGATACAGAAGATGAAGAAACTATTAAAATTGCAGTTATCGGTAAACCAAATGTTGGTAAGTCTTCTTTAATAAACTGTCTGCTGGGAGAAAAGCGTGTAATCGTATCTCCAATTGCAGGAACAACCAGAGACTCTATT
Source organism: Bacillota bacterium (assembly GCA_017440275.1). Taxonomy (GTDB): domain Bacteria; phylum Bacillota; class Clostridia; order Peptostreptococcales; family Anaerovoracaceae; genus Fimisoma. The sequence goes on from JAFSHN010000038.1 coordinate 8,274, forward strand.
GACACACCATTTGAAAAAGATGGTGAAAAGTACATTCTTATCGACACAGCCGGAATAAGAAGAAAGAGCAAAGTTCACGAAGACATTGAAAGATATAGTGTTATTCGTGCAGTTGCTGCTATTGAACGCTGTGATGTATGTCTTTTGATGATTGACGCAGCAGAAGGATTGACTGACCAGGATAAGAAGATTGCCGGTGTTGCTCACGAAGCAGGCAAAGGCATTGTAGTTGTTGTAAACAAGTGGGACTTAATTGCAAAAGAAACAAATACAATGAGAGATTTCAAGCGTGCTTTAGAAGCTGATTTGCAGTTTATGAGCTATGCTCCTATTATCTTCATTTCCGTTCAGGAAAAACAGAGAATTCACCAGGTTATGGAAATGGCTAAATACGTAGCAGAAAAGAGAGCTCTCAGAGTTCCTACAGGTCAGCTTAACAGTTTGATTATGGACGCTACAATGATGAAACAGCCACCTTCAGACAAGGGAAGAAGACTGAAAGTTTATTACGTAACACAGGTTTCAGTGAAACCGCCGTTATTCAGTTTCCAAATCAATGACAGAGAACTTATGCACTTCTCATACGCAAGATATCTTGAAAATAAGATTCGCGAAAGCTTTGGTTTTGAAGGAACTTCTATCAAGTTCGTATTCCGCGAAAAAGGAGAAAAGGTAGAATAATATGGAAATTTTAAAATTTGTCGTATTGGTAGCAATTGCATATTTCCTGGGAAATATTTCTCCTTCGATTTTGCTTGGAAAAGCGATGGGTATTGACATCAAAAAAGAAGGAAGCGGTAATGCAGGCACAACTAATGCACTTCGTGTTCTGGGAAAGAAAGCTGCAGTGATAACACTGGTAATTGACATAGGCAAGGGTGTAGTTGCTGTTCTTTTGGGAACTTACATCGGAAGTATAAATGTTGGCTATGTTTGCGCTTTGGCTGTATTTTGCGGGCACATCTGGCCATGCTTTTACAGTTTTAAAGGCGGTAAAGGGGTGGCAACAGCTTTTGGCGCTCTTTTAGCTGTTAACTGGTTGATGGCATTATGTACTTTGCTTGTTGTGGCTGTAGGACTGTTACTTTCAAGAAGAATGTCAGTTGGATCAATTCTGGGTGCTGCGGCATTCCCGGTAATAAGTCATTTTATGGAACCGGGATTCTTTTTGATAGGTATTGCTATGGCAATTATTGTTATTTATAAACATAAAGCAAACATTAATAGACTGATAAAAGGTGAAGAACCTAGAATGTTTTAGAGGACAGAACATTATGATTAGAAAAATTGCAGTTATCGGCGCGGGAAGTTTCGGAACATCTCTGGCAATTTTGCTTACAGGAAAAGGTTTCGATGTATCAATCTGGGGCCGAAAAAAATCACAGATGGCTTTTATGCGTGATACATTGGAGAATCCGCATTATCTTCCGGGAATTAAATTACCAAAAGAACTGAAAATTGTAGATAATATGCAGGATGCTCTTGAAGCTGCGGACTTGGTGCTATTTTCTGTTCCTGCGCAGAGTTTCAGAGGCGTTTTTAAAGAAGCAGTACCGTTTATTAAAAAAGATGCGATTATTGTCAATGTGGCAAAAGGTATTGAGAAAGGAACTCTCCTTAGACTTTCAGAAGTTGCGAAAGAAATCGCACCTGATTTGAAATATGTGGCTCTTTCCGGACCGTCTCATGCAGAAGAAGTGGCGAAACTTCTTCCAACAACGGTGGCTGTTGCGTCTGATGACGTTAAACTATCGGAAACTGTTCAGGAAGTATTCAATACCGATCGATTCAGAGTTTATACAAACGATGATTTGGTAGGAGTTGAACTCGGGGGAGCACTCAAAAATATCATAGCTCTCGGTGCAGGTATTTCAGACGGAATGGGTTTTGGAGATAATGCCAAAGCAGCTATGATGACCAGAGGAATTACAGAAATGTGCCGTCTGGGAGTTTGTATGGGTGCTGATATTAATACTTTTTCGGGACTGACCGGCATTGGAGATCTGATTGTTACTTGTACAAGTATGCACTCAAGAAATCGCAGATGCGGTATTATGATGGGACAGGGCAAGTCCCCTGAAGAAGCTGTTGAAGCGGTTGGAATGGTTGTTGAAGGTATGTCCACTGCTGAAGCCGCAGATGCACTGGCAAAGAAATATAACATAGAGATGCCTATCACGCAGAGCATTTGCAGCATGATTCATGGTGAAATCAATGCTATGGAAGGTGTTGAAATGCTTATGGGCAGAAAAACTAAAAACGAAATGCAAATTTAACTAAAAGACGGAGATAAATTATCTATATGAAAACATTTCATATTACAACTTTCGGTTGTCAAATGAATGAACATGACTCTGAAATAATGGCTGGTATGCTTATGGAAAAAGGGTACGCACCTGCGGATTCGAGAGACTCTGCTGATATTGTCATTTTTAATACTTGCAGTATCAGAGAGAATGCAGATAAGCGCTTTTTCGGCACACTGGGTACTTTGAAAAAGAGAAAAATGGCAGAAAGAGAAGCCTTTACCGTATGTGTTTGCGGATGTATGATGCAGCAACAGCATATCATTGACACTTTAAAGGCAAAGTTTCCATGGGTTGATGTGGTGTTTGGAACTCACAATCTTCATGAACTGCCAAAACTGCTTGATAACCTGTATACAGAAAAGAAAAAACAACTTGAAGTTTGGCCTGATGGCGGCGAAATCGTTGAAGGTTTACCGGCTGAAAGACTATTTAAACATAAGAGTTTCGTAAATATTATGTACGGCTGCAATAACTTCTGTAGCTACTGCATTGTGCCATACACAAGAGGCAGGGAACGAAGCCGTAAACCTGAAGATATCGTTGCTGAAGTTAAAAGACTTGTGGCTGACGGAGTCAAAGAAGTGACTTTGCTTGGTCAGAACGTGAACTCTTATAAGGGATGCGGAGAAAAGGGACAGGCCGACTTTACTGATTTGATTTATATGTTGGCAGATATAGAAGGTCTTGAACGAATCAGATTTATGACAAGTCATCCAAAGGATTTGTCGGATAAGCTTATTGAAGCTTTTAAAAACTGCGATAAGCTTTGCAAATACATTCATTTGCCTGTTCAATCCGGTTCTACTAAAGTTCTGAAAGAAATGAACAGAAAATATTCAAGAGAACATTATCTTGAACTTGTTAAAAAGATTAAGACTGCAGTTCCGGAAATCACCATTTCTACAGATATTATTGTGGGATTCCCGGGCGAAACAGAAGAAGAATTTGAAGATACGCTAAAACTTGCAGAAGAAGTTGGTTATGATTCTGCATTTACATTCTTATATTCAATCCGTGAAGGTACTCCTGCAGCCAGACGTGAGGATCAAGTACCGGAAGAGACTAAACATGAAAGATTTAATCGTCTTGTTGACCTTATTAACTCCACTTCAGCGCAAAAAAATGCTGAATATGTGGGTCGCGTTGAAAAGGTTCTCGTTGACGGAGCAAGCAGAAGCAAGGATTCTGTTTATGAAGGAAGGACAGATGGATTTAAACTAGTAAACTTTTTAGGTCCTGAAGGTCTGGAAGGAAAAATTGTATCAGTTAAGATTACAGATTCCAACACCTTTAGCTTAAGCGGTGAAATGGTGCGAGAATAGATTGATAGTGTATGCAGCATATTCAAAGAAAGGACAATTGAACTATGGATATCTTCTCAGTCATCAGTCTTTTAGGTGGTTTGGCCATGTTCCTTTATGGCATGGAAATCATGGGGGACGGCCTCAAAAATGCATCAGGTAGTGCTCTTAAAGTAATCCTGGGAAAAGCTACTCAAAATGTTGTTTTCGGTGTAATTACCGGTATGCTTGTAACTGCGGTAATACAGAGTTCTACTGCAACTATTGTGTTGACGGTAGGTCTTATTACGGCAGGAGTTTTAAATCTTAAGCAAGCTGTCAGCATTGTTATGGGTGCCAACATTGGTACAACTGTAACGGCACAGATTATCCGTTTGATGGATATCGATTCCACCGGGAATATGATTTTGGAATTTTTCAAGCCATCCACACTGGCACCAATCGCAATGATTGTAGGAATTCTGCTGATAATGTTTATCAAATCTCCTAACAGTAATACTAAAGGTGAGATTTTTATGGGATTTGGTATTCTTTTCTCCGGCATTATGAACATGACTGCTGCAGTTGAGCCTTTATCAGAATCTCAGGAATTTATTGAATTGATGTATAAGTTCGGAGACCAACCTATTATAGCAATTTTAGTAGGTCTGGTAATGACTGTAATAGTACAGAGTTCATCGGCTATGGTGGGTATGATTCAGGCATTGTCAGTGACCGGTGCTATGACATTCAATTTAGTTTATCCTCTGATTATGGGTATAAACCTGGGTACTTGTGTAACTACTGCACTCGTATGCTCTATCGGTTCTTCAAAAGACGCCAAGAGAACAGGTGTTGTACATATTGTATTTAATGTGATTGGTACAATTCTATTTATGATTGTGATGACAATTATCAAGTCTATGGGAGGTTTTCCTAATCTTTGGGGAAGCGTTGTAGACAGTGGTGGAATTGCTAACTTCCAGACGGTGTTTAACTTGGCGACTGCAATTGTACTTATTCCATTTGCAGGGTTGCTGGTAAAACTTTCACTGGCAATAATTAAACCTGAAGAACAGGATGCAGAAGACAGAGCAGATTTGATTGTTCCTGACGAAAAACTTTTTGCCATTCCTGAAATGGCACTTTCAGAAGCTAACAAAGCCATTGCTCATATGGGATACGTGGCACTTAAAAATCTTAAGAGATGCTGTAAACTGCTTAATGTTTATGATGAGGGCAGAGTTAGCGTTATCAATGATAATGAAGATAATCTTGATACGTTTACTGACGGAATTGAAACATTCCTTGTAAACCTTTCTAAACATACAGAAAATGATATAGACAATCAGAGAATTAATAATTTTGTGCATTCTTCCACAAACTTTGAGAGAATCGGTGACCACGCAATCAATATTATGGAAGTTGCTCAGACAATAAACTCAGGTAAGTTGGACCTTTCCGGCAACGCTAAATTGGAACTTGAATTAGTTCAGGAAGCTGTTATTGAAATCTGTGAAATTACTGTAGATGCTTTCGGCAGAATGGATAATGAAGAGGCGAAACGAATCGAACCTTTAGAAGAAGTTATCGATGATATGGTACTTGCCCTCAAGGACAGACATATTGAAAGATTGAAGAAAGGTGACTGCAGTACTGCCACAGGAATGGCATTTATGGATATTCTTACTAACTTGGAAAGAATTTCAGATCAATGCTCAAATATTGCAATTTTGATTCTGAGTGAAAACGACAGATCAATTCTCGGCAATCATCATGCATACATAAGAGAACTTCACAAGGGTGGAGATGCAGTATTTAATGCAGAACATGAAAAGAGAAAAGAACAATATTTGACGCGACTGAAAGCGATTGTTTAATAATAAGAGACATACTTTAACGGTATGTCTCTATTTTTATAAGCATATAGATCTGATATTTTTCATATAGTTGTATAGCAAAAAAAATATCGGAGGGATTCATAAATGATAAACAGGGATGTCTATAAAGATATAGGAAAAAGGGCAGGAGGCAATATTTACATAGGAGTAGTAGGACCTGTAAGGACAGGAAAATCCAGTTTTATAAAAAGATTTATGGATATTCTTGTTTTCCCTAATATGGCTAATCAATATGAAAAAACCAGAGTTATGGATGAACTTCCACAAAGCGGAGAAGGCAAAACTATTACAACGACAGAACCGAAGTTTATACCGCCGGAAGCAGTAAAGATAGTGACAGGCAGCGGGACTAATTTCAATGTAAGGCTGGTTGACTGTGTTGGATATATGATTCCCGGTGTACTGGGAGATATGGAAGATGGTAAAGAACGTATGGTACAAACGCCATGGTCAGAAGAAAAAATTCCATTCAGTCAGGCCGCGTACATCGGTACAGAAAAAGTAATAAAGGAACATTCAGTGGTCGGGGTAGTCGTTACCTGCGATGGTTCATTTGGTGAATTGCCGCGCAGTAACTATGTGGATGCAGAAGAAAAAACCATAAATCAACTTAAAGAAATGGGAAAACCTTTTGTAGTGCTGTTAAATTCTGCCACTCCTCAGAGTCAGAAAGCAAAAGACTTGGCAAAACAATTGGAAGATAAACATAAAGTACCGGTACTTTTGAACAACTGCCAGAGGATGAGCGAGGAAAATTTCGAAGAGCTTTTTGACAGATTGATAAGTCAGTTTCCTGCCTGCGAAGTTCACCTGAATTTGCCGGGCTATCTTGATGCCTTAGACGATGCTCATTGGATAAAGACAACTATTGTATCGCAGATTAAAAAATGGATGACTGAATTTGAAACCATTGGTGAGGCTTTGGAAACGGTAAGTTCTATTGCAGACGGTCAAGTTATAAGAAATATATCTGTGTTGTGGACAGATATGGCAAAAGGCGTGATTATGCTCCAGCCACAAATGGAGACAACACTTTATTATAAGGTCATAGAAGAATTAATGAATGCACCTGTAGAAAGTGACCGACAGTTATTTATACTGCTTAAAGAATATGCTAAAGCCAAAATGGCATATGACAACATCAAGGGAGCGTTGGAGCAGGTAGATAAAGAACAGTATGGAATCGTTGCACCAAAACTTGCAGAAATGATACTTGAAAAACCGGAGGTTTTCAGGCAAGGTAATAAATATGGAGTAAGAATGACCGCTAAAGCGCCGTGCCTGCACATTATCAAGACTATGATTTCAACAGAAGTTTCCCCTGTGGTCGGCAGCGAGAGTCAATCGGAAGACCTGGCAAAATATCTTACAGACCAATTCGGTAAAGATGATGAAGAAATATGGGAAACTAATCTTTTCGGAAAGACTTTACGTGAAATGGTTACCGAGCAAATGGACAGCAAGGTGCGAGAAGTTCCCGAATCTTTGAAATTAAAAGTTCAAAAATCCCTTCAGAAGATTAGTGATGACGGAAAGGACTATTTTATCTGTATTATTCTTTAGCAAACGTAAAGAATAATAGTATGAAAAATAATTATACAAAAGAACAAAAAAGTATATTAATTGTATCACTTTTAGCATCGTTCATAACGACATATATGGGGAGTGCATTAAATCTGTCAATTCCACATATTGAGAAAACATTTAATACAGGAGCTTCACAGATTGGATGGATCGTTACGATATACATTTTGACGTGTGGGGCACTGGCATTGCCTGTGGGAAAAGTAGCTGATATTATCAGTAAAAACAATATAATGAAAGGAGGCCTTTTGATATTTGCAACAGGATCTTTAGGGGGAATTGTTGCAAATAGTATGAGGCTTCTTTTGATTTCGAGATTTGTACAAGCAATCGGAGCATCTATGATTTTCAGCACAAATAATGCAGTCCTGTCTGAGACTTTTGCGGGAAAAGAACGACAAAAAATCTTGGGATTTGTTACAGGAGCCACGTATGTGGGAATGGCGGCAGGTCCTGTTCTTGGTGGCGTATTTGACTACTATATCGGATGGAAATATATTTTTATATTTGCTGCGGCGGTTTCAATGATATCATTTTTGATTTCATTAAAAATACCCTTTAAGAAGAGTAATTACCTGGTTCATAATAAGTGGGACACTGTTGGAACAGTTTTATATATAGCGGGAATCTGCCTTTTGATGTATGGCATATCTTCTGTTGGTGAAAGAATGAATTCAATTATATTCATTGAAGCAGGTGTGTCCATATTGGTTCTTTTTTTCAGGAGGGAACGGGTATTTGAGAATCCTTTACTTGATATGAACTTAATTATTCATAACAAGAGATTCCTTTTCTCGAATATGAACGCGATGATAATTTTCGGTGCTTTGTTCGCGGTGAATTATCTTCTTTCTTTGTATTTGCAGACAGTAAAAGAATATACATCGCAAGAGGCCGGATTAATTCTGACATCATTACCAATATCGTTGGCAATGGTTTCTGTTTTAGGAGGAAAGAAAATAAACAAGAAGGCCCAACTAAACTGTATATGCGGCATTATTCTATGTGCAGCCGGTATGGGTGCAGGTGTATTTATAAACGATGACAGCAGTGTAATATATATTATTTTATTATTGATATCTGCAGGAGTAGGACAGGCGTTATTTGCCGTTTCTAATATAAATACTGTGATGGAATCTGTTTCCAAAGAAGAATATGGAGTGGCTTCTTCTGTATATGCGGGAGTACGGTCACTTGGGAATACAATTTCTATGGCTTTGGTGACGATAATTGTGAGCACGCGTCTTGGGGATATGCAGCTTACTCAGACAGACCCGATAATTATGATAGAGATAGTAAATATATGCTTTTTTGTCTTCGCAATAGGGTGTATAGCTGGAATATTTATAGCACTAAGGAAAAAAGTATGATATAATAAAACGATTATAGGATATTAATATGGACAGTTATGTGCTTTACGATATCATAAGGAGGATATTACTGATGTTAAGATTTTATTTCGCACTTTGGGCTTCCAAATTTGCAATGTGGGTTTACAAATTAAGAGGTCAGGAAAGAAATGACAGACCGGGACTTTTGGCTTTCAAGTTATGTCCTGATTTTCTCAAACATATAAAAAAACCACCATTAGTTATCACAATTACAGGAACAAACGGCAAGTCCACAACTTCTGCTCTTGTAAACAACAAACTGGTAGCTGAAGGATACAAAGTTTCATTTAACGACTGGGGTGCCAACCTGCATGCAGGGTACTGTCTCAACCTGATGAGATGCGTAAACATTTTCAACAAGGTGAGATACGATGTCTCAATTCTTGAAGCCGACGAAAGAACCCTTGACAAGATGATGGGAATGATTGAGCCGAACTACATTATGGTTACAAACATCTGTAAGGACTCCCTGAGAAGAAACGGACACCCTGAATTCATCTTCGATATCGTTGACAGAACATTCAACCAACTGGGCGACAAGACTGTGGCAATCTTAAATGCCAACGACCCTATCAGTTCACAGCTTGCAAAGAACTCCAAGGCGAGAAGAGTTTTCTACGGCATGACAGACATCGATGCAAAACCTTTTGAAAACACAGTAAAGGATATCGCTGTTTGTCCTGAATGCGGAGATTTCATCGGATATAACTACAGACTGTATAGACACATCGGCGACTTTTACTGTCCTTCCTGCGGTTTCAAGACACCTGATTCCAAGTATTTTGCCAAGGAAGTTGACCTTGAAAACCGCAAGATGGTTATTACAGAAGATGGCAAAGAAACAACTTATCCGCTGATTTCAGATGCCGTTTACAACTCCTACAACGTTTTGTCAGCCATCGCTATTTTAAGAGAAATCGGCAAAGATAAAGAAGATATTTCCAAGTTCCTTGAAACTCAGCAGGTAACAAAGATCAGAGAGACCTGTGAAGAATTCAACGGAATCAAGTATTACACATATGGTGCAAAGAGCCAGAACATCAGTGCAGCGTCCACTGTATTTGAATATATGGCTAAAGAACCGTCAGACAAAAATGTGGTTCTTCTCCTTGACGAGCTGCAGGATAAGAACCACCCTACAGAAACATTAACATGGCTGTATGAAACAGACTACGAGTTCCTCAACAGCCCTAACATCAAGAAGATTATCGTGGGCGGTCACATGTTCTTAAACCACAAGCTGAGACTGCTTCTGGCGGGAATTCCCGAAGAAAAAATCGTTTGCGTAGAAGACGAAGCTGATATTCCAAACTACGTTGACAGAGAAGGCATCGAAAAGGTATACGTTCTCTTCGAAATTGACTGCGTAACCAAGGCAAGAAATATGAGAGACGCAATCCTTAACAAAGCGAAGGAGGAGGCAAAATAATGAAAAAAATTGAATTACTGTTTCCGGAACTTTGCAATATTTACGGTGAAAGCTACAATGTGGAATACTTAAAGAGAAGCAATCCGGAAAACATTGAAGTTATAAGCACTAACCACAGAGATACACCGGCTTTCGTTACTGAAGATGTGGATATGATTTATCTGGGCTGCACTACAGAAAGAAAGCAGGAACAGATTATCGAAATCTTAAAGCCTCACAAGGAAAGAATCCTCCAGCTCATTGACAAAGGCGTTATCTTCCTTGTAACAGGCAACTCTCCTGAAATCTTCGGCAACTACATCAAAGACGGAGAAAGAACCATCGAAGCCTTAGGTATTTTTGATTTTTACTCAGTTCGTTATATGGACAGAGAAAGACACAATTCTCAGTACATCGGCAAGTACGGCGAATTGACAATGTTAGGTCACAGAAGCCAATTCTCATACGCTTACGGGGAATTCGAAAACAACTTCGTAGACATCGAAAGAGGAATCGGTATGAATCCTGAAACAAAGAGGGAAGGAATCCACGTGAACAACTTCTTTGCAACTTATTCTTTAGGACCTTATCTGATTCTCAATCCTTATTTTGCAAAGGAACTCCTGGCAAAGATGGGCCTTGAAACAACTCTTTGCTACGAAAAAGAAATTATCGAAGCCTACGACTACAGATTAAAAGAATTACTCAGAACTTTACATTATTAATAGGGAGAAACAATGATTAATATAAAGTTTTTACTTAAAAGAATGAAAAATGCCAATTATCAGGGCTTTATTGATGCGTCCAAGAGAATCAGCAAGGTAAACAAAAAACCTTGGCTGGTGAATCTGGCCGACTGTCTGGCTTGTACAGCAAAGCACGGTTCCGGTCACGTGGACTATGAAACCTTCGAAATGTACAAG
>JAFSHN010000039.1 GCA_017440275.1 Bacillota bacterium
AAAGTCTTGATAGCTTCCTTCATCTTAGGAGTTGCGTAAGCTCTTACTGCTTCGTCGATTTCAGCAGCCGGCTTGTACAGAACAACGTCCTGCTTAGGTCTGCCAACTTCAGCAACAACTTCTTCGATGAATTCTACGATTTTCTTGATTTCTTCGTGAGCAAAGAGGATTGCGTCCAGCATTTCCATTTCAGGAACTTCGTCAGCACCTGCTTCTACCATCATGATAGCGTCCTTTGTACCGGAAACTGTCATGTGCATGTCGGACTTTTCTCTCTGTTCTAATGTAGGGTTGATGATCATCTGACCGTCAACTCTGCCTACTACTACAGAACCTGTAGGTCCTTCCCATGGAATGTCGGATGTTGCCAGTGCAACGGAGGAACCGATCATACCGCAAACTTCAGGGGAACAGTCAGGGTCTACGGACATAACTGTTGCTACAACTACTACGTCGTTGTAATATCCCTTAGGGAATAAAGGACGAATTGGTCTGTCGATAAGTCTTGAAGACAGGATTGCGTGTTCGCTTGGTCTGCCTTCTCTCTTAATAAATCCGCCCGGAATCTTTCCTGCAGCGTACATTCTTTCTTCGTAATCAACGGAAAGTGGGAAAAAGTCGATGTCCGGCTTTGGTTCCTTGGAAGCACAAGCTGTAACGTTTACAACTGTGTCGCCGTACTTAACCATAACCTGTCCATTGGCCTGTTCACAAACTTTGCCGATTTCCAGTTCTAAGAGTCTTCCGCCTACTGCTGTTCTGAAAACTCTGTAATCTTCAAATCTTGCCATAATTAACAACTACCTCCTGTTAATTTTCTTCTGTTTCTTCAAATCTTTTGTTTATAAAATAAAAGCGGGGTATTTGCCCCGCTTAAATTCCTCAGTAAATAGACTTACTTTCTCAGTCCTAAACGAGCGATAAGGTTTCTGTATCTTTCCAGATCCTTTTCCTTCAGGTAAGCAAGTAAGTTTCTTCTCTGACCTACCATCTTCAGCAGACCTCTTCTGGAGTGGTGGTCCTTCTTGTGCATCTTTAAGTGTTCATTCAGGTCGTTGATTCTGTAAGTCAGAATTGCAATCTGAACTTCTGGGGAACCAGTGTCGCCTTCCTTTAACTGATAGTCTTTGATGATCTGATCTTTAATTTCTTTTGTAATCATTTTTAAAATCTCCTTTTCTTTATTCGCCGATGCTGCGTAAAACGCCGGAGTGTCGTTAAACGAAGCAAACGGTACAAATTTCAACAATTTATATTAACATATATAATATCATTTGTCTACAATTATTTTTATAAACCGTGATATTTTCTTGCATTTTCACAGGATTTTGCAATGTGTGCAGAAAGTTCTTCCACACTGCTGAATTTGGCCTCATCACGATCTTTTTTAAGGAATTCAATTCTTATATATTTACCGTAAAGTTCCTTATCGAAGTTAAAAATATGTGTCTCCATATTCTTTTTGTACTCTCCGATGGTTGGCTTAACTCCTACATTTGTCACGCTTGGATATTTTACCCCGTTATAAATGCAGTTGGTGATATATACGCCGTTTTGCGGTGTAACCATATTATCGTCCAGCATAATATTTGATGTAGGAAAGCCGATTGTTCTTCCCAATCTGTTGCCTACAACAACTTCTCCGCCCACATCGTAGTTTCTTCCCAGATACTTAGCACATTCATCCATTTCACCGGACATAATCAGCGCTCTTATGAGAGTGGAACTTACCACTTCTCCTTCGATGATTACCGGCTCAATTTCGTTGGCTACAAAGCCCATTTTTTTGCCTTCTTCTTTGAGAAGTTCTGTATTTCCTGCAGCCTTGTATCCAAATCTGTAATTAAAACCGCAGAAAGTTTCTTTCACATTAAATTTTTCAACCAGCAGCTTTTCGATGAAGTCCACCGGTTCCATACATTGGATTTCTTTAGTAAATTCAATGTTAAACAAGTAGTCAACCCCTAGGGCTTCTATCAGATCCGCCTTTTCATCCTGATAAATAATATTTAAAACCGGTTTTGCACCCGGAATCAAACTCTTAGGATGATTTGAAAACGAAAAAACAGCACTTTTGATGCCCAATTCCTTTGCCCTTGCCACTGCCTTTGAAATGAGCGCCTGATGGCCTTTATGTACTCCGTCAAAATTACCCAGGGCGATGGCACAAGGTTCAATGTTATTAACTTCTTCAAGACTGTTAAATATTATCACTGATATTACCTCTGAAAAATACTTTGTCGGCTACAAGCTTTTTAAACTTGTAGTTATAGAAAGCAACGCCCAGGAAAACAGGCCCTGATGGGCAGTCTTCGTAAATATTATAGGCATGCTTGTATTCATCTCTGATGTCTAAAATGGCTTCTTCAAATCTGAAATCCGGCTCCTTAATCACATTACACTTATCAAGGGGCAGATGGAAACCATCCACAAAACTCTTTGCTGTCGGCTTGTCTACAAGCACTTTGCCGAAATAAACCAGCGGAAAATCAGGTGTCAGCATTTTTGCTTCAATTTCTTCCTGATTCATTTCAGCCAGTTCTTCAAGCGTTATGGTGTCTTCAATCTTGAATGCACCGCTGGCAGTTCTTGTGAGAGCAGTCATTGTTGCGCCGCATCCGAGAGTTTCGCCCACATCCTGACAAATGGTTCTGATGTATGTGCCTTTGGAGCACTCTACAGAAAATACAACTTCTTTGGAATCCATATCTATAGACTCTATTTCAAGTTCTTTAATGTAGATTCTACGGGACTTAACCTTTACTTCCTGTCCATCTCTGGCATATTCGTAAAGTCTGCGACCGTTTATTCTGACTGCACTGTACATTGGAGGAGTCTGGTCTATAAAGCCGGAAAAGCCACTGAATGCCTCTCTGATTGCTTCTTCAGTTATCCCTTCCGTGCTGCGTTCTTCAAGAACTTCACCCCAAATATCCTGTGTATCGGTAATCTTGCCGAGAACCATAGTACATCTGTATGTCTTAAAATCCATGTCAAGGTACTCGGTGATTCTCGCTGCACTGCCGATACATACAGGAAGAACTCCTGTAGCCTGTGGGTCAAGAGTCCCCGTATGTCCTACTCTTTTGATGCCGGTTGCTCTCCTCACACGATAAATTACGTCGTGAGAAGTCATGCCGGCAGGTTTATTAATATTTAAAATTCCACTTTCAATCATTTCTAACCTAATTCCTTGATTCCGGTTATTAATTCTTTTTCCACCATTTTGAAGGCTTCTTCAATAGGTGCATAGATGGTACATCCTGCAGCCTTGGTATGTCCTCCGCCGCCCAGTCTCTGAGCAATCTTTGCTACATCACCCTTTGTCTTGGCTCTGAAGCTAACTCGGGCAAGTTCAGGCCCGTATTCTTTGACAACAGCTGCATATTCCACACCTGCTATAGAACGCAAATCCTGAGAGAATCCTTCAGTTTCTTCCATAAGACCGCCTGTTTTTTCAAGCATCTCCTGTGTAACATAAAGAATCGCTCCCTTGCCGCCTTCAAGAACCTTAAGAGTTTCCATCGCCAGATTCTTCAGGAGTATCTTTTCCATACGGGTATTTTCGTAAATTTCTACGCTCACTTTGTTGCAGTCAATACCCCAGTCATAGAGTTCCATAGTGATTTCGTGACTCTTTTTCTGAGTATTTGAATATTGATAGTTTCCTGTATCTGTGATTATTGCAGCGTAGATAGCCTCACCTATTTCCTTATCAGGCTCAGTTCCAAGTTCCTTGATGAGCTGGAAAACAATTTGACCTGTAGCAGCTTCCTCACTGTCTACATAATTGTAATCACAGAAAAACTCTGTCGTTCTGTGGTGGTCCACACAGACAGTTATTTTTCCTTCATCAAACTTGTCCGCGCGCTTTTCAAATCGGCCCTTATCTCCGCAGTCTACACACATGCAAATATCAGGCTCTGCAATTAATTCCTGATTCCATGTGCAGTATCCCTTGTCCAAAAAACGTAAATTTGCCGGAATATCATCTTCCAGCAGAACCCACGCTTCTTTGCCCGCCAGTCTCAATGCTTTGCAAAGAGCAACGGTTGAACCCAAGGCGTCACCATCTACATTGATGTGAGGAAAGAGCAGGATGCTCTTTGCCTCACTTAATTTTTGAGCTATTTCTTTTAATGAATTGTTCTTCATAACTTACTCCAGTTCGAGTTCGTCTAATTCGTCTTCCTCGTCTTTTTGATAGCTGTCAAAATCCATAGTGTTTAAAATGTCATCAATATGCTTACCGTATTCCATAGAGTGGTCCATCTTAAAGATGAGTTCAGGTACACGGCGCATTCTGATCTGGCGACCGATTTCCTTACGGAAAAGTCCGCTTGCGCTCTTTAAACCTGCTAAAATTTCCTTTTCGTTTGCTTCTTTTTCTTCAGGTGTCTTGCTGAAGTCAAGAGTTGAAACGTAGCAAGTCGCATAGCTTCCGTCACTTGTAACATCCACTGCGGAAATGCTTATCATTGAGGAAAGTCTTGGGTCTTTGATCTGGTGAAGCAGCATACTGCCGACAATCTTACGGATTTCCTCACCAAGTCTGCCCGCTCTATAACCTTTTCCCATTTATTATATCCTTTCATTACATGTCATTAGGTTAAAAAAATAATTTTTGAGCTTTTGCAGGGCGATGCTGCAGTGTTCAAATAAGGACCGCCGGCGAACAGCTAAAATCGAAACACTGTCTGAGCTTGCCTGAAGGCAAGCGAGTTTGTTTCGATTTCTGTAAGCCAAGGGACGTTTTGCCAACACTGCCAGCGCCCGAAACCGCGAAAAAATTATTTTCTTTCAACCTCAACCATGTGGAAGCATTCAATAGTATCGCCAATCTTCAGGTCATTGTAGTTTTCAATACCGATACCGCATTCGTATCCCTGGTTAACTTCCTTAGCATCGTCCTTAAATCTCTTCAGGGAAGAAATCTTACCTTCGTGGATTACGATACCGTCACGAACCAGTCTTACTTCTGCGTTTCTTACTACCTTACCTTCCTGAACATAAGCTCCGGCGATAACACCAACGTTAGGAACCTTGAATGTTTCTCTTACTTCTACTTTACCCAGAACTTCTTCCTTGAATTCAGGATCAAGCATACCCTTCATAGCGTCTTCCACATCGTTGATGATGTCATAGATTACTCTGTACAGTCTGATCTGGATGTTTTCTCTGTCAGCAAATGTCTGTACAGCAGTTGTAGGTCTTACGTTGAAGCCGATGATGATGGAACCTGTTGTTCCTGCCAGCATTACGTCGGATTCTGTTACTGTACCTACACCTGTATGAACAATCTTTACTCTTACATTTTCATTGTTTAATTTTTCAAGAGAAGATACGATGGCACCGATGGAACCGTTTACGTCACCCTTGATGATCAGATTCAGGTCTTTCACTTCACCTTCCTGAATCTGGCTGAATAACTGTTCCAGAGTTGTGCTTGCATTTCTTGCTAAGATTTCTTCTCTTAATTTTGCTTTTCTGTTTTCTGCAATTTCTCTTGCAACCTTATCTTCCTTAACAGCGTTGAATTCGTCACCTGCTTCAGGAACTTCAGTCAGACCTAAGATTTCTACTGCTGTTGCAGGACCGGCCTTCTTGATTGTGCTTCCCTTGAAGTCTGTCATGAGACGGATTCTACCTGCAGATGTACCTGCAACAACGCTCATGCCGCTCTTTAAAGTACCGTTTGTTACTAATAAAGTAGCAACAGGACCTTTGTTCTTATCAAGTCTTGCTTCGATTACAGAACCCATAGCAAGACGGTTAGGGTTAGCCTTTAATTCTAATACTTCTGCCTGCAGAAGAATCATTTCAAGTAAGTTTACAATACCTTCGCCTGTCTTTGCAGAAACAGGTACGCAGATAACG
>JAFSHN010000040.1 GCA_017440275.1 Bacillota bacterium
CTTAGAAATGAAAGCAACAGGAATTGTCAGACCGGTAGATCCATTAGGAAGAGTAGTTATTCCGGTGGAACTGAGAAGAAATTTGGGGATTAAAACAGATGACTCTCTGGAAGTATTTGTAGATGGCGAATACATTATGCTGAAGAAATATGAACCGGCATGTGTTTTTTGCGGAAATGTAAAGGATGTAGTATCTGTGCACGGCAAGAACGTTTGTAAGAACTGCATCGAAGAAATGAAAAATTTATAGTCTTTGGAGGCTTATTGAATTGGCAAAGTATATTGTAGAACAAAGTGGACCACTCAGAGGAGAGGTGCAAATAAGTGGAGCAAAAAACGCGGTACTGCCGCTGATGGCAGCAGCGTTGCTTTCAGAAGAGGAATGCATTATCAGAGACGTTCCTCAGCTTCGTGATGTAAGCTTAATGAAAGAAATACTGGCATCTTTGGGATCTAAAATTGACGAACTGAGTGAAAACACACTCTCCATTTATACAGAAGATATTATTTCAACTGAAGCGGATCGTGAACTGGTTACAAAGATGAGAGCTTCTATCCTGGTTATGGGACCGTTGCTTGCAAGAAAAGGCAGAGCTAGAATTCCTTTACCCGGCGGATGTGCTATCGGTGCAAGACCTATCGATTTGCATTTGAAAGGTTTTGAAGCACTGGGAGCTCAGATTGTTATAAACGAAGAGGATTCTTATGTTGAGGCGGTAGCAGGACCACAGGGTCTTATCGGTGAAACAATTTATCTGGACTTCCCAAGTGTTGGTGCAACTGAAAATATTATGATGGCTGCAGTTTTAGCTGAAGGTACAACTTACATCGAAAATGCTGCGGAAGAACCTGAAATCGTTGACCTTGCCAACTTTATGAACAAAATGGGGGCAAAAATCAAAGGTGCAGGAACTGATACCATCAAAATTGAAGGGGTTCCTCATTTAAGAGGGGCAAAGCACACTGTTATTCCTGACAGAATTGAAGCTGCTACGTTTATGTTGGCGGCTGCAATCACAAAGGGGTCATTACACATTTGCAATGCACTTCCGGAACACTTGAAACCGGTAATTGCTAAACTGCGTGAATGCGGAGTAAGAATTGAAGTGGGTGATGATGACTTAATCGTAAGAGGAGATTTGGGACCTCAGAACCATACAGATATAAAGACTTTGCCATATCCGGGATTCCCGACAGATATTCAGTCGCCATTTATGGCTTACCTGACTACTGTTAACGGCTCCAGCGTGGTTATCGAAACTGTTTTTGAAAACAGATTTATGCATGTTTCTCAGCTTTCAAAGATGGGAGCAAGCATTGAGACTGCAGGAAATAAAGCAAATATTAAAGGCAATGCAAAACTTAGAGGATGTAGCGTAATGGCGACAGACTTAAGAGCCGGAGCAGCACTTGTTCTTGCCGGCCTTGTGGCAGAAGGCAAGACTGAAATTTCAGAAATCTATCATATAGAAAGAGGATATGAAAAATTCATTGAAAAGTTTGCTGCACTCGGTGCAAAAATTACTCGTGTAGAAGACTAATTATAATATTAATAGGCGGTGATAATTCACCGCCTTTTTTCATAGAATTAACCCGAGAGGTTTTATATGAAAAAAATGATAGGGTTAATAATGATAATTATATTTTATCTGGTTGGGATTCCGCTTTTTATAGGTCTTTTGTTTGGTGGAGGCCTGGAAATTTTGCCCGGACCTGCTAAAGGCATAGACGTACCGGATACGGTTGACGTTTGGCTTAGTGATGAAAAAAAGGTTGTGGAAGTGGATTTTGAAGATTATGTTACGAGAGTAACGGCCAGTGAAATGCCTGCCGACTTTGACGAAGAAGCGTTGAAGGCTCAGTCTGTGGCAGCGAGAACTTATGTGATGGCAAAAATAATTAAATACGAAGACAAAAAACCGGAGTCTCATCCAAAAGCTCCGGTCTGTGACAGCACCCATTGTCAGGTGTATAAGACGGAAAAACAACTTATTGAGAGTCATAGTGAAGGCTGGGAGAAAAGTTTTGAAAAACTAAAAAAAGCTTGCAAGGCTACAGAAGGCCAGATGTTATATTTTGATGGAGAATTGGTTATGCAGCCTCTTTTTTTCAGTTCCAGCGGTGGACAGACAGAAAACTCTGAAGATGTTTTTTCGGGAGCATATCCGTATTTAGTAAGTGTTTCAAGTCCTTATGAAGAGGGGGCAAGCCACAGTAATGAAAAAAAGGAGTTTTCCATCAATGAAATCAAAAAAGCTCTTAAAAAGACTTACAGTGACAGAGAACCGGGTACAATTTCCATAAATAATATAAAGATTGTGTCCCGGACCGCAGGAGGCCGTGTGGAGAGCATGCAAATTGGTGAGGCCAGATATAAGGGAACGGAAGTAAGAAACGCATTGGGATTGAGTTCAACACTGTTCAATATAAGTTTTAAAGATGAACAAGTTGTGTTTACTTCCAATGGTTACGGGCATGGTGTAGGTCTGAGCCAATACGGAGCCAATGGAATGGCGAAAGAAGGATATAAATATAAAGAAATATTGATGCACTATTATACGGGAACACAGGTCTATTGATACTATTGACTTGATTTTGAATGTACCGATATTGTAAAATAAAGAGGGTGTATTTTTAGAAGACCTGAAAGAAAGGAATTATTATGGCAGATTTAAAATATTTGAGCCGTTTATCAAGGGACTATCCTAATATTAAGGCGGCGTCAGCAGAAATCGTTAACTTAAAGGCTATCTTGGCGTTGCCAAAGGGAACTGAATACTTCCTCAGTGACTTGCACGGTGAGCACGAAGCATTTATCCATATGTTAAAGAGCGCATCAGGTACAATCAAAGCAAAGATTGATGAACATTATGGTGCAGTTCTCAGTGAAAAGGACAGAGAAGACCTGGCTGCTCTGATTTATAATGCAGAAGCTGAAATCGCACGCCGTAAAAAGACAGAGAGAGATTTTGACGATTGGTGCGTTACAGCTATTTATCGTCTGATTACAATTTGCAAATCTGTTTCAACCAAATATACAAGAGATAGAGTAAGAAGAAGACTTCCTAAATACAACGATTACAGTATGGATGAACTTCTCCATGCAGACGATGAGGCAAACAGAGGCCATTACTATAGTGAGATTATTAACTCTATTGTTGAATGTGACATGGCAGAAAACTATATCATTGAACTGACAGAAGCTATCAGCCGTCTGGCAGTGGACAAGTTACATATCATCGGGGACATATTCGACAGAGGTGCACATCCGGACACAATTCTGGACTTCTTGATGGATTTCCACGATGTGGATTTCCAGTGGGGCAATCATGACATCATTTGGATGGGTGCGGCTACAGGTCACTGGGCGAGCATTGCGAACCTGCTTCGTATGAACATCAGTTACAATAATTTTGATATGCTGGAAGTAGGATACGGAATCAATCTGAGACCGCTTGCAACTTTTGCAGAAAAGGTTTACGGCGATGACCCATGTGAATTTTTTAAGCCACATATGCTTGAATACAACAAGTTTGACCAGGTTCCTGAAGACCTGGCGGCAAAGATGCATAAGGCAATTGCCGTTTGTCAGTTCAAGATTGAAGGTCAGAGAATCAAGGCTCATCCTGAATATAAGTTAGAAAAGAGATTGCTTTTAGACAAGATTAACCTTGAAGAAGGAACTGTAGAAGTTGAAGGCGTCAAGTGGCCTATGAGAGATACTAACTTGCCAACACTGGATCCAAAAGACCCTTACGCGCTGACACCTGAAGAAGAAGAAGTAATGAATTCCCTTTCTGCGGCTTTCGTTAACTCTGAAAAATTCCAGAAGCATATTAGGTTCTTATATAGCCACGGCGCTCTTTATACAGCGATCAATGGCAACCTCCTTTACCACGGATGTATTCCTATGGATGAAGAGGGAAACTTTATCGAAGTTGATTTCGTAAAAGGCGGCCTGAAAGGTAAAGATCTGATGGATTATCTTGATGATCAGGTGCGTAAGGAATATTACGAACCTTGGAATTCGGACCAGACAGGCGAACCTGGAGACCTTATGTGGTACCTGTGGCTGGGTGGTGATTCACCGCTTTTCGGCAAGGCAAAAATGACAACCTTCGAAAGACTGTTTATTGCCGATAAGACTACACACAAGGAGTTCACAAGACCATATTATAAGCTGATTCACAGAAGAGATATTTGTGAAAATATCCTTCGTGAGTTCAATCTTGATCCTGCTAAAGGCAAGATTCTTAACGGTCACGTTCCCGTAAAGATTAAGGATGGCGAATCGCCAATCAAAGGCGGCGGACTGCTGTACGTTATCGACGGAGGCATTTCAAAGGCTTATCAGAAACAGACCGGTATTGCAGGCTATACATTCATCTTCAATTCCAGATTTATGGCACTGGCTGAACATAAACCGTTCTCACCTCTTCAGGAAGACGGAACTCAGGTTTTCCATTCTCCTGTTATGAAGATTGTGGAAACCATGCCTGAAAGACTGTTGATTCTGGATACAGACCAGGGTGCACAGCTTGTAGAGAAAGTAGAGGATCTCAAGGATCTTATCAAAGCATTTAAGACCGGTGCATTGAAAGAAATATATTAGGATAAATAGAGCAGTTCAAAAGAACTGCTCTATTTGTTTTTTTGTGTAAGTTTTTGGCACATCAGTGAAAAAATATTCTCAAAAGGTTTTATTTTGTACAAAAATCTATAACCGAAACTTCTTTTTTAGTTTGTATAATGAGGACAAAATAAAAAAAGGAGAGAGTACCTATAAAAATGAGCGAAGAAACAATTAAAAGAAGAAGTAAAAGCAAACTTGAAATTTTATGCTATGTGACGTCGGCTGTTATGCTTGCTGCAGCACTATTTATGACAGTCACAAACATAATTTATATTGTGAATTATATGTCGGCATACGGTTACGGATTCACAGATATGTGGATGGATATTATATCTACGATAATTACAGGATTTGCATCCTACTTCACATATTCCGTACTAACATTTTGTGCAGCTAAAGCTATAGCGTACATTAATGCCGGAAAGGAAACGGTAACGGAAGAAGCGGAAGAAGAAAAAACTGAATAGAAAATATGTAAAAAAAGCGTCCAATGTGTATTTCACAGGACGCTTTTTAATTATTTATTCAATTGCTTCTGCCAAATCAGCAAGGAATTCAGAAATTCTGATACGCTGAGGGCAAACATCTTCGCAAGACTTACAGTTGATGCAGGCACTTGGACGTTTGTTTTCGGCAAGAGATTCTATTGTCATAGTTGAAATAAAATCATTTTCGTTGGCATTGTGTTCGTTATACAAGCTGAGCAGCATTGGAATATCGAGGCCTAACGGACAGTGAGTTGTGCAGTATCTGCACTCTGTACAAGGTACAGGGTCCACAAGACCGCTGGCAGCATACATGAGAACCATGCCTTCCTTGTCTGTCAGGCGTTTTCTTTCACTCATGGTTTCTATATTTTCTTTCAATTGTTCCATAGTTGACATACCTGAAAGAACTACAGGAATATAGTCAAGACTCTGAAGGAAACGGAAGCCCCATGCCGCGATGCTTTCATCTGGGCGAAGATCTTTGAGAACTGTTGCACGGTCTTCAGGAAGGTTGGCAAGTTTGCCGCCTCTTAATGGCTCCATGACGAAAGCCGGGATATTGCGTGCTTTAAGGAGTTTATATTTTTCTCCGCCTTTCTGGAAATCCCAGTCCAGCCAGTTAAGCTGTATCTGGCAAAACTCCATATGCTCGCCTACCTTGTCCAGAAATTTCTTCATTGTACGAAGACGCGCGTGGGAAGAAAAACCAAGATGTTTGATACGACCCAGTTCCTTTTGTTTGAGAAGATAAGGAATAATACCGTACTTTTCGTCATCCAAATACTGGTTTACGTTCAGTTCACATACATTATGGAGCATATAGAAGTCAAAGTATTCCATACCTGTTTTTTCTAATTGTTTTTCGAATATTTCTTCAACCTTATCCATATTGTTAAGGTCATAGCCCGGGAATTTTGAGGCGATGTAGTAACTGTCGCGAGGGTACTTGCGTAGGAGCTGACCTGCAACTATTTCGGAGTTACCGCCGTGGTAGCCCCATGCAGTATCGAAATAATTGATTCCGTTTTTAATGGCATAATCGACCATTTCGGCTGCTTTGTCTATATCTATTTGGGTCTCGTCGTTATCAATTATAGGCAGTCTCATCAAGCCAAGGCCCAGGCTTGAAAGCTGCTTGTCCTGAAATTGTTTGTATAACATATCAACGCCTCCTCTTATAATGTATTATTTTAATTTAATGGAAGAATATGTGCAAGTATATTTATTAGTACATTGCTAAAAATATTGCAAAGGGAGAGCGGCTGTGCTATACTCTGCATAGAAAAGTAAATACCCGTTTAAGTGATTTCAACCCTTATAGAAGGGTTGGAATTTAATAGAGAATCGTGTGAGAATCACGAACGGTACCGCCACTGTAAGCGAGGAGATTCACATCTTTGGTGAAAACCGGCCATTGGAGCAATCTGAGAAGGCTGGATGTGAATTGATGAGACGCAAGTCAGGAGAACTGCTTAGACGTTTTTTCGATGAATCTGCAAGTACGGAAGAATCGAAGGTTCGCAGGAAAACGGCCGCGATAGTGTAAGCTATCGTGGCTTTTTTATACGGAAAAGACTTTGACGGCTTTACTTTTTAGAATATTTCATATACTGAAAAGGAGAAAAAAGGATGAAAAAGAATTTCAAAATGTTAGTAGCTGTTATGTTAGTGCTTATGCTGGCTTTTGCTATGGCAGGCTGCGGGTCTGATGGCGGCGGTGGTGAACTGATTACCGTAAAAGACGGTGATGTTGTAGGCAACGGAGCGGTTGAAATGATGGTAAAAATTGTCGATGAAGATGAAATTAACATCACCGTAAAGACTGACGAGGAGACGGTAGGCGCAGCACTTCTTGATGCAGGTTTAATTGCCGGCGAAGACAGCACATATGGTCTTTATATCAAGGCAGTAAACGGGAAGACCTACGATTACGATAAAGACAAGAAGTATTGGGCATTCTATGTAGGAGATGCTTACGCTATTAAGAGTGCCGATCTGACAGAGATTGAAGAAGGCGTAGTTTACACTTTCAAAGTGGAAAAATAAAGGGAAACCAAATATGAACACAAAAAGAGCAAATCACTTGGCCGTATAAAAGGCAGGGTGATTTGCTCTTTTCATTTTTCTTCAGAAGTTTTTTCGAATAGCTCGCCGATGGGACAATCTAGAATAGTGCTTAATTTATCAAGAGTATCATATCTGATGGAAGTGGTTTCGTTATTTAACATTCTATTCATATTCTGATAACTCATTTCTATGCGTTTGTAGAGCCAATATTTTGTCAAGTTTCTCTCTGCAAGTATTTCTAAGACTCTTAATCGAACCATATAAATTCTCCTTGTTAAAATATTATTTATAATTATACAGGAAAACCAATGCTTGAATAACTCACTTAGAAGATATATAATACATACATTAGCTAATGCATGCGTTGGATTAGGATTGAGTTTTCGCTGCATTTCATGACTGAAAAAATACATTTCATCACACACCCCGCTAAAATATCGGGGAGGGGGTATAATGAAAAATAATGCGCTGCAATAAACTGCAAAAGCGAAGGTAAATCAGGAAAAGAGGGTCGCAATGGAAAAAGAAAAGACAACGACAATGCACAAAACACTCACGATATTAGGAACCGTTATGTGCATTATATTAATTCCTATTTTAATAATTAATATAACTCTTATCATCAAGAGTTATACAAATGAAGACGAAGTTCCAAGTATCGGCGGAGTATTTCCTTTAATCGTTTTAACAGAATCAATGAGCCCCGAAATTGAAGGGGGAGACCTTATTATCTGTAAGACAGTTGAAGCTGAAGATGTTGAAGAAAGAGATATTATTGCATTCTTTGACCCGGCAGGGAACGGAAGTAGTATCGTAACACACCGTGTTATTGAGGTGATTGAAAAGAACGGAGAAGTGCAGTTCCGTACCCGAGGGGATAACAATAATACAGAGGATAAAGTTCTTGTTCCTGCAAGCAAACTGGTGGGTAAATATCAGATGAGAATTGCGGGAGCAGGCAAAATTGCCATGTTTATGCAGTCCACAACCGGTTTGATTATTTGCGTTATTCTGCCAATCATTCTGCTTGTAGGCTATGATATGATTCGCCGCCGTATGTATGAAAACAACAAACGAAGCGACACTGAAGCTCTGCTTGCAGAACTTGAGGCCCTTAGAGCAGAAAAGGCTGCTAAAGAGGCTCAGGACAAATAAGATTATCCTTCTTCGGAAGCCACGTTCCGGGGATGATATATAATGCCGCGGCATTCTCTGCGGAAGGAGCATTCCATGAGAATGCACCGGTACAATTCTTCTCCGGAAAGGGGAGGATACAAAAAATACGGCCCGAAAGGGCTAAAGAAAGGAGTTTTCTATCATGAAGAAAAATAGAATGATGAGACTTGCTTCCGGTCTTTTGGTAGCAGTTCTCCTTACTACATGTGTAATCAGCGGTACTTTTGCGAAATACGTAAGTGAAGCTGAGGCAACTGATACTGCCAGAGTTGCAAAATGGTCATTTAATGTAGGTTCTAACAATGACATTGCTGACGCTACAACCTTCACATTTGACTTATGGAATCACACAGATGGAAATGTTGATTATGATGGGGATGGAACTGGAACTGAAAAAGTAATAGCTCCGGGAACAACAGGCGATTTCGATATCGTATTAACAAACAATTCTGAAGTTAATGCCACATACGCTATTGAGTACAATGTAGACAACCAAGGTGTTCCAATCGAATACAAAGTTGGAGATGGCGCATGGAAGACTACTCTTGATAATGTAGCTGCAACCAATATAGCAATGAATGGTGGCACAGCCACAATTAAGATTCAGTGGAGATGGGCATTTACTGGTGCTCAGAGCGAAAACTATACAAGCTCACAGACAGATATCACAGATACTGATTTAGGAAAAGCGGATACATTGGCTAAACCTTCTGTTACAGCTAAAATTACTGCTACTCAGGTTGACTAATCTGACAAACACTTTATAGAAAACTTAACTAAAATTCTTATGTAAACAAGCTCGCCCGGGATTTATCGTGGCTAATCCCGGGCGGGCCTTTGCACAATTGTGCTTTTCAAAGGATAAGACCTTATTTTTTGAAAAACACAATTAACAAAAAGAAAGGGGGCGGCGATCATATGGAAAACAGTCAAAAAACAAATAAAAAGAAACATGCAGTATGGTTGCTGGCCTTGGTTCTGCTAGTTTCAGTAGCAGCCACAACTATTTGTGTTGTCAATATACTGAATAATTATCTGATGGACGATGAAGGTGCCATCGGCCTTGTGCCTGAAGATTTAGGCGACGCAGAAGAGTTTGTAAAGACTCCGGGATATGAAATCAGTGCTGACGGAAAAACTTGGGGAACCACTACTGAAATCAAGATTTTCCAGGTGTCCTACGAAAACGGTGAAAAGGAAATCACCGTTGAGAGCCAAGACGGAACTCAGCTTATTGCTCCGGGAACCGAGAATTCATATACCTTCAAACTGAAGAACACGGGCAATGTGCCGCTGGACTTTGAAGTTGACATTGATGCTTTCTTTACGCCGGGCAATTTGGAGGCGGAAGTTGAAGGCAGACTTTCCCGGTACGACGGCAAGTGGGTCGTAGGGGAAGCGGACAGATACGGCGAAATGGAAGAACTGGATTCCGGCCTTGATAACACATCTTTAGGAGTGGGAAGATACGCCTACTATACGCTTGACTGGCAGTGGCCATTCGAAGACGGCAATGACGAGCTTGATACTTATCTGGGCACGGAGGCCGTTAATACTGAAATTACATTTACCATCAGAATAAAAACTACATCAACCATAAGCACCGACGAGGATTGTCAGATGGGGCTTCTGCCTAAGACCGGAGACAACAGCGACGTTGTATTATGGATTGCAGTGGGTATGTTTGCGTTTGCAGGAATGATATTCTTGTATTTCAGAAAAGAAGATGAAGAAGAATCTTCATATTAATGGGGAAACAGAGATGAAAAAAAGCAAAGGGGCTAGTAAAGGAAAGGGTGTTTTCAGAACAGCGATTTTGGTTCTTTGCGGTCTTGTTGTCGGATTCAATATTTATACGGCCAATGCAAATAATCTGGTAGGGGAACAGTTACCTATGCCCTTTGGCTACGGGGCGGCGGTTGTCCTTTCCGGCAGTATGGAACCGGAACTTTCCACAGGGGACCTTATAATAGTTAAGGAAACGGCAGACGTCAAACTCAAAGATATAGTGGTCTTTCAAGATGGCAGAAGTCTGGTAGTGCACAGGATTGTCAGCATTAGCGAAGATGATGTTGTTACTAAAGGCGATGCCAACAATGTGGCTGATCAGCCTATAGAACTTGCTGATGTGAAGGGCAAAGTGGTGTTTTCCGTTCCTGCAATCGGAACTTTGGTTAACTTGTTCAAAACACCTATAGGGGTGCTTTTGACTATAATCATTGCTGTTGCACTGATTGAAATTCCTAGAAGAAGAGAAATGGCCAAAGACGAAGAAGAAAGAAAAAAAATCATAGAAGAGATAAAACGCTTGAAAGAAGAACAGTTTTAGTAAAGTGAGGTGAAGGTACATGGCAAGAACTACCCCAAAAAGCAAATTGAATATTCCAATGTGTCTTGCCTGTGTGCTTTTTTGCCTGACACTTATTTCGACCCATATGACGGGTGGGCTTTATGCAAAGTATACTGTTTCAGCTGAAGCCGATGACAGCGCGAGGGTTGCAAAATTCAGTGTGACCGAGGATTGCACAAGCTTTAGCACAACCTTGGAAATGCCTTTAGAACCGGGCATATATACCAAAACAATTCAAGTGAAAAACGACAGTGAAGTTGCTGTAGAATACACAATCACTCTGGAAAATGATACAGACAACATTCCGTTGCTTTTAGCTGTTGATGACCAAACACCTACAGCAGATTATTGCAGTCTGGCACATAATATGGCACCGGGAACTACGGACACCAGAACTATCACAGTAAAGTGGCCTGGTGAGGGAGCAGAAGAATACATAGGAAAAGTGGATTTAATAAAAGTAACAATCATTGCTAATCAGATAGATTAAGAAAGGAGGAGAGCAATGACTAATGGCAAGGCAGAAAAAAACAACAAGAAAACATTAGGACTTGTGGTTCTCCTTTTTGTGTTGGTAATTGGATTGGGCACAGGGATTTTTGGGAAATACATTTACGATAACTATGGTGAAAATGCTTTTGCAGCAAAGAATTTCTATTTCACCAGTGATTTACTTAAAGTAGAAGGAGCGGAATATCGTCTAAGTAGCAATGCTTCATCGGTTACATTTACTGTTGGAAATAATGCAGATGAGCTCAGATTCTCCGATGACACTATTAACTATAGCGTAACAACAACAGGAGGAACCTTGAGTTCCGCTGAAGGTCAATTGACCGGTGGAGTGCTTTCAAAGCAGGCAATAACTTTGTCAGGGCTTGAAAAAGGTCAGACTTATACGGTTACCGTTACAGGCGATACAAAAAACACAAGTGATGCAGACGAAATCGGTTATGTTATAATCCTGAAGGCAAGCTTTAAGATTTCTGATGATGAAAAATATATTTACACTCATGTTGAAACGGATAATTTGAAGAGCACATATGCAGTTCTGACAGTTTGGACGGGAAACATCAAAGGTGATGTAAGCATTGGATATGACGGTACAGATTTGATTCCTGACAGCACAGATGTAGTCCTTAACGATGTTCACAATTATGATGGCAGTCGCTACGGCAACATTCAGGTGACAGATGATAATAATTTTGAAGACACTTATTCTTCAAAATCCTATAGATTCTTTTTAGATAAAACGAATAACCCTGATTTACTTAAGAGCATTACAGAGGGGGCTTTTGTAGTTACCTTAAATGACGGAACTACTACATACATTGCTTCGCCAGGCACAATTTAAAGGAAAGGAGCGTATAAGTATGATACTAAAAAACAATTTAAAAAGAATATGCGCTCTTTTGCTGGTGCTGGTACTTGTAACAGGCCAGTTTTGTGCTTCCATTATTGCCTTTGCAGAGGCAGGAGCGCCTGCTGTGGTTATAGAAAATAACAGTTCTCGTTTGGTTGCAAAAACTGAGAATATTGCAAGCCCTACATATAAATGGCAGCGTGCGGCTGCAATTAATGGCGAATATAAGGATATAGATGGAGCGACTTCTAAGTACTATGATGTTACGCTTGCTGATAAAGGACATTATGTAAGAGTCATTGCAAGTGGAATTACAAGTGAACCTACATCAGAACCTATTGGCGAACTGATTGTATTCGATATTTCAAAGGGAAGTGTAACCTTTGATTCACAATACATAGGCAAAGATTTTGATGGAGAAGAGATTAAAGGTACTCACGCGGAAACAAATATTTATGTTATTCAGCAGAGCGGTGAGAAAACTTATGCTACAGAATATACAGATGCTAAGATGAAACCGTATACTGAGAATAAAGTCAGCTTCAAAGGCGAACATCTTGATACTACATTTGATGTAACGCTTGACGGAGTTCATCTTGGAAGTACACCTGTAAGCGGCAAATTACCAGGTTCAAGTGGGATAGGAAGCTATGACAAAGGTGTAGTTGACATACAGCCTGATGGTGGTATTGGAAGCAAAAGTGTTATATTAAGACTTAAAGGCGAAAATATCGTTCGTGCTATTCACTATTCTGCTAAGAAGGTAACAGGGGCTGACACAAGTAAGTCATCTTTCAAGATTACTGATGTTAATGGAGACGGTGAATACGAAGGAGGAACATTGTATGCACCTGTAAAGGTGGACACAGATAAGATTAATGATTTTGTAGCTTCAAAGCTTAGCTGGAACCACTGGAACAGTGCCATTGGCGGAGATGATAGTAGCCATGACAGAGTAGATAATTTTGAAATCGCAGGAGGCGATCTGCAGATTTTGACAACTTATGCTGACAACTGTACCGCAATAGGCGCAGGTGGTAATGCATACGGCAAAATACTTATTTCCGGAGGCAAAGTGGTTGCGCATTGCAATGGAACAGGTGCTGCAATCGGTGGAGGCATTGGATGGAATAATGCAGGCGGTTCATCAGATGTAATTATTACAGGCGGCAATGTATATGCCAAAAACCATGGCAAAATATTTATTATGGCCCAAAGAGATGGAGACGGTAAAGTTACTAGTTCTACAATAGTTACCGAAGAAGATGATTATACCGATGTAGTAGGTGGTGTAGCCATTGGTGCTGGCAGTTCTTTCTTTAGCAGTGGCTCTAAAGGAACTGTTCAAGTCAACGGGGGAATTGTTACTGCTATAGCGGTTCACGGTAATGGTATGGGCGGCGGAAACAGTTCGACCAGCACCGGAGGTGATGCTGAAATTACTATTTCAGGTGGAACTGTTTCTTCAACAGCTATTGGCGGCGGAAACAGCCAAAAGGGCGTTGGAGGCGATGCAACTGTTGTAGTTAATGCGCCATCGGATGTAACTATTGAAGGTGGTATCGGTGGCGGTGACAGTTTGTCCGGTACCGGAGGTGAAGCTACTATTACTGTTAACGGCGGCACTATGAACTGCGGAGGAATCATCGGTGGTGGTAACGGAGCTCTAGTTGGTAATGGAGGTAAAGCGAAAGTAACAGTAAAAGGCGGAAAACTCACATCATCAGCTATAGGTGGAGGTACTGGCGGAGCCTCGGGAAACGGTGGGGCGGCCGAAATATATATTGAAGATGGAATAATTGAAACCGGTTCTATAGGAGGCGGTGCTACAGTAAATGAATCCGGCCAGCTTGGATATGCGAAAGCGGTTATTTCTGGTGGCGATATTAAGGGACAGTTCTTGATGGCAGAAGGTGGTACGGCACCTTGTACCTTTGAAATGAGTGGAGGAACACTTCACGGTGTAAATGCTCTTGATACTACCAAGTACACCAAGAATTACGGTGGTGCTGTATATATGGATGACAGCGATGGTACAGTGACCATTACAGGCGGAACCATTGAGAAATGTAATGCTCAGCGTGGTGGTGCAATCTATATGACAGCAGGAACCTTCATAATAGGTAATGATGAAGAAGAAACTGCAGAATCTCCAAAAGCTACAATAAAAAACTGTACTTCTGAAGAATCCGGCGGCGCAGTATATCTGGGCGGCGGCAAAATGATAATAAAAAACAACGCAGTTGTTTCTAATAATACTGCCAAGACGAGCGGCGGTGCTGCCTATGTAGGAGGCGGTGACGTTGAAGTAAGCGGTGGTGAGATTTCAAATAACAATGCAATAGTTAACGGCGGCGGTATTGCTGTGGCTGACGGAGACTATTTGATGTACGGAGGAAAGGTTCTCTCCAATGAAGCACAGACAGGAAATGGCGGCGGTATTTATGTTTCCTCAGAGACTGTTGAAGTAGATGTTGAAATCAGAAGCGGTATAGTAAGCAACAACTCTGCATATCTGAGCGGCGGTGCAGTAGCAGTTGTAGGAAAAGATGCTGATGATGCAAAAATAATAACAACTACCATAGGAGTACACGAACTTCACTATAAAAAAGATGGTGACAAACTTATTCGCATTGAATGTGAACATGCTCCTGGTGGAATGTCAGGTGGTGGTTCAATATTAGTAGAACCTTGCCCTGTGTTTAATGGAAACTCAGGTCAGAAGAGCGGCGGTGCAATATATATTTCCGGTAATGACCAGGCGAAGTTGAACATCTATTGCTTGGAAGAAAGCGGAAGCATTTCCGGCGGAGACAAAAATCAAAGTGACTTCTTGAAGGTGGAAGGCGGCCAGGTTCTTTTGACAACATCAAAAACTGAAGATAAAGAAACTCAGGATGCGCTTCATGGACATATTGATATTTCAAGTACTATCTACGCGACAGAAGGTAAATTTGATATCTACGGCAGCATGGAAAATCCAATGATCAGAAATATGATGACTGTAGATATCAAGGATGTCGAAAATGACTATTTCAAGGATTGGCGTATTACAGAAGGTTACTATAAACTGTTGTATTTTGAAAACTTTACAGAGCCGGGAGCTGATAAGCCTAGCGGCCAGTATAAAGAAGTTGCTGTAAAGATAGGCGGAACTGAAACCATCAAGAGTAACATATATTCACATCCGGGATATGAAATTGTAGGATGGAATACAGACCCTAAAGGACTGGATAACTGGAAACAGGGTACACATTTTACAGATGATAAGGTTGATGATACCGGTTACTATGATGTAGGAGAAACCTATACATTTAACGGTAACCCTATAGGTGACCTGACCATTTATGCGATTTGGAAAGCTAACGGATATAATGTTTACTACATGCCAAACTGCGATAACCACACAGGTGAAATGGGTTCAACAAGCTTCCAGTACGATAAATGGACTAATCTTGATAAAAATAAATATGGCAGAGACGGCTATAAGTTTGTAGGATGGGCACTTAATCCTGAACCTGTAGCAGGAGAAAAAATATTTGAAGACGAAGAAAAAGTCAGAAACCTTACTACTGAAAAAGGTGCAGTAGTATACCTTTACGCTCAGTGGGAAAAGTGTGATCACAGTTACAGTAACACATATACCTATGAAGTGGTTGACGGTGTGACTTTGAAGAGAACTTGTTCATGCAAAGGGTATATGGAGACTGCTATAATTTCAGCGGCGAACTCTGTATATAACAAAGATAAGACTAACCCTGCAGAAGTTGTTGTTAATAAAAACTGGATAGCAGGACTTGAAGAAATATCTCCTGGCGGAACCGCTTGGAATCCTGATCTGAAGTATACAAAAGATGGTATTGCATTTACAGGTACTCCAAAAGATGCGGGTACATATGTAGCAAGCATAACAGAAATAGATAGGGGCGGTACAACGTATACAGCAAGCCTGACCTATATAATTGAAAAGGCAGAGCAACCTGCTCCTGATAAACCAATCTATACAGATGATAAAGTAGGCGATAAGACCGTTCTTAAAGTATCACCTGTAGCAGATTCTCCAATAAGCAATCCTGCAAACGCTGAATACGACTCAACATACAATTCAAAGGCTGAATATAAGCTGGAATATCGTAAGGGTGATAAAATCGAAGTTGTAGGTTGGTTTACAGCTGATAATATCGATGATGCCTTTGCGAAAATCTTTGAACTGGATTACACTTATACAAAGTACTCCATTTATGCAAGATACGGTGAAGGTACAAACTACAAAGCTTCCGCAGAGGTCAAAGCAGATCGTGACTACATATATGCGGATGGAGTTAAATTGTCCATATCCTGCGGAGAAGGCATGGACTATGATATCATCACAGAAGAAGGTAATGTAGCAGGCACAGGCAATGGTATTCAGTTTGAAATCTGGAATAAGGATAAATACTATATTCCACAGGTGTATAAAATTCAATTGATTACAAAGAATCTGGATACAAATGATACAAAGGCTGAAAGTGAATGTGCAAAGCTGCAGAAGGGTGCTACAACACTTTCCGGTAAGACACAGACAACAGACTATGACATTATTGAAATCACAACAAACTCATTATTAGAGTTAACAATTCCGGATGCAAAGCTTATACCTATAGTTACCGGCAATATCGCAGAAAAAGAAGTCTTCGGTTCTGTGACATCATCTGCCGCAACAATAAGCAGAGACTCTGCATTTACTGCATACTTTGATGTGAATAACTATGACTACAGTGAATATGATCCGCTGGCATTGGAGTTTACACAAGACCTGCCTTTAGGAACAACAATAATATTATTGGATAAAGTTGCTGGTACATATTACTCATACACTGTGAAGGCAGTAACAGACACAATAGTACTTGATAGTTTCATAAAAATGGGTACTATTGATACAGAATTTGATTTTGCCGCAAGTGGAAGTAATATGGATCTTCAGTTCATAGTTGACTTTTCTGATGTACCTGCTATGAATGTACCAAACGGTATAAGCATTACCACATCCTTGGTGGCCGCAAAGAAAGGCGCAGGACTTGAAGTGTTCGACATAGAAAATAGCCTCAAGACAGTTCTAAAAGATATGGCTACATTTGGAATGAATGCGGCGAAAAATAGGCTTATTACAAATGTCAACACCATTTACAATAAATCAGAGGGTGCTGCATCTAAATGGGATAATTCCCTTACAGCACTTATACTCAAACCTACAGATCTGATTCCTTCTGATGCATACATATTATGCTCCGGAGAAAGTACTACTTCTGTATATAGAAATGCTGAAGGTGATTTCGTAATTCCTCTTGGAGCATTGGATGACGGAGAAATGGATTTAGCTTTAGTTTCCAGTCAGTTCACAAGTGTTTCTAAAACATATTCATTTAATGCAGCTTGGATGATGTCCGCTTCTAAAGCGGCTATAGCATCTAAGAATGGAACTGTTCTTGCTGATGGTGTTACAGTAACTTTAGAAGGTGTAAAGAAGGCACCGATTTCTATGAAGGTCACATCAAACAAGAAGATTTATGACAGAGAGGAACTTGCAGCAAATCAGGGCATTGTTAATGCAACGATTTCTTGGAAAGATCTGCCACTGAACTTAGAGCTAAAAGTAACATTGATGTACAAAAACGATAATGGAAACTTTGTTAATACCGGTTGGAGCCAGGATATTGATTACGACAGCACTTACGAGGCTGCAAACATAGGTATTCCGATGGCAAATCAAAGCCCGGGAAGTTACTACTTGAGAGTAACGGTCGACGAAGGTCTTGAAAAAGTAGCAGAAGTAGATTACTATTTCTTACTGAAATAATGACTAAGCAAAAGGAGATGTTTGGCGGGACATCTCCTTTTTAATTTAGAAATATTTTATTGTCACATCCCTCTAAAAGGCGTATACTACAATCATATAAAACATATTGAAAACTATTTATGAGCGAGAAGGAGCCTTAATTATGTTTAGAAAATTAGCTAAAGCAAATAAAGCAATTTCTGACGAACTTTGTATCAAATTACTGAAAGAACAAAAAAGAGGAATTTTGTCAGTTATCGGTGACGAAGACTATCCTTACGGTATGCCTCTTAACCACTTCTATGATGAAGAAAGCGGAAAAATCTATTTCCATAGCGGCAACTACGGTCACAGAAAAGAGTCTGTTGAAAAAAATGATAAGGTATCTTTCTGTGTGCTCAGTGATCCGCAGCCTGTAGAAGGTCAGTGGGGTCTTGATTTCCAGAGCGTAGTGGTATTTGGAAGAATGAGAGTAGTTTATGATATGGACATAATTAAAGATATCTCAAGAAAACTCTGCTACAAGTTCACTCAGGACGAAGCATGGATTGAAGAAGAGATCGAGAAGGAAGCTAAAGCGACAATCCTTTTGGAACTGACACCTGAACACATTTGCGGAAAGTTTGTTAATGAGTCTTAAAATGAAAGAGGAAGTGCATATTGTTGCACTTCCTTTATAATTTGGCGCCATAAGGGACTCGACCGCTTGCTTCGCTTTCGCTCGCAAGCTGCGTCCTCGGCTCCCTTCACGGTCGCCTTCGGACCAGAGCCTATTCGACAGCTCACAGGGCTGTCTCATTGACGGCTCTGCCCTCACGGGTTGAAGCCCTAGCCCAGTTTGCAAAAGCAAACTGTGGCAGGTCTCATACCAGGCTGCCCCAGCTTTAGCTGGCTTGCACCTACGGTTCGAGCCCCTTCAACTATAAACACACAAAAAAACGAAAAACCCATCTAATGATGGGTTTTCCGTTTTTGGTGCGCCATAAGGGACTCGACCGCGTGC